>CAIRMR010000029.1 GCA_903879715.1 uncultured Bacteroidales bacterium | reverse complement strand
TTTTTTAATTTTTTACGGGTCACATGGAACTATTAACGTCTTGCTTATTTTTAAAGGTGTTAATGAGCTAAAGGTTCGCCATGGAAATAGTCATCGCTCTGTGAGACAAATTATTGGCATGGCTCGTTTCATCTGTTTTCTCCTTCTAACCTCTTTGCCCCAATGCTATTAAGTTAACAGAAAATGTTGAAGATTTAACCGCAGAGCGATGTAGTGAGCCTGCCAAACCGGGCCGCTGAGTTCTGCACACTGTTTCGCAAGGAAGAAAGGTAATCAAAAGCTCTGCGGTACTTTGCGGCTTCTCAGCGTACTCTGCGTTTACTGATTTTAATATCCAATATCCTTAACTAAAACTAAACTACATGGCCCTTTTCCCATAATCCACTAGCATATTGCGACAAAACCCAACCCATTTGTCCCAAAATGAGACAAAATAGGATCGGATTTCTTTCCTTTCAGGCTGTATTATCCTGATTATACATTATTTAAGTACTTCGGCACTGAATTGGGAGCATCATAACAACCATTCTGTTTTTGCTGACGGTTGAACCAAGCACGAACAGGACTGTTTACGTGAATGGAATAGAGCTGTTTTTGACGAAAAAATCAATGAAAACATCAAATGTTAGTATAAAAAGTACTACTTTAGCAGATACTAACCCGACGACAGTCAGCAGCATGGATTACTTATTACCGGCCACTAATTTCTGACCGGTAAATTTTGTTTATATACGATGGGAATCTCTACACACCGTTATATTTACCGTACGCTGCTTACTTTGGTGAGTGGGTTGGTGATTTGGGGTGGGGAGCTTTCAACTAAGGCGTTTAAATTTGCTTTTCCCGAAAATGTAAAATCAACTTTTACAGGTTTGCAGAAGATTCCGATGCTGAAGACTGCTGTATTGCGGATGTTGTTGGTTATTATTTCTTTAAGCACCTTGCCAGTTTCTGTTTTTTCACAGGATGTAGTTTATTGGAACGGATCAGCCAGTAATGGTGACTGGGATAATGGTAATACTTGCGATAATTTAAGCACCTACGGCAACTGGCACTGGACGACAAGCGGAATCAGTGATAGGAAAAGACCTGATTGCTTTGCATCTGCAGCAATTGTTTATTTTGACAATAATGCATATCCAATAATGAATCTGAATTCGTTGGATGACTTTTCTATGAATCAGATCAAATTCGTTGCTGGAACTCCAGATCGGACAATCAGTTCAAATACAATTCCCGGAAGGTCGCTTTGGTTTAAACAAAATAGCGGACCTGCAAAAATTGAAAATTATGTAACCTTTACGACCCATACCTTTAATATAGATATAAACGTTGATGCTGGCACATCAATGGAAATTAACCCTTTAAATGGTTTCCTTGTTTTTAATAATACAATATATAATCGAAGCGGGAATACATTGAATGTATATGGTGCTCAACAGGTAACTTTTGCCGGAGATCTTACCAGCACTACTGGAACACCAGGGATTACATTAAACAATACAGCCACAGTTGTTTTCACAGGTATATCAAAAACCTATGCCGGGACTACAACTATTAACAGTGGAACTACGCTACGGGTTAGTAGTAATCAAACCCTTGGAGATATCGTATTGAATTCAGGAGGTAAATTAATTGTTGATGCAAATCAAACCCTAACCATAAATGGTTCCTGGACTGGTGGCGGTGAAATTATCAACAACGGCACCATTGTGTTAGTCGGACCTGGTTCATTTCCTGGTGCATCGGCTACTATTACAGCAATGAATAACATGACTATTAATAATGCATCAGGAGTTATACTTAATAAATCATTAATAATAGATGGTGTCTTGACGTTTATAAATGGAATTTTAACGACAACCTCTACTGAAATACTTTCTATATCAAGTTTTGCTGCAACCGCTGTTGTTGGAGGTTCAACTACTTCATTTATAAGCGGTCCGGTTATCTGGACTATACAACCTGGTTTAACTGCCGGTACTACTTATAATTTCCCCATTGGTAAAGGAGGGGTATATTTGCCTTTGGCCGTGGTTGATCCTTTAACAGGTATCGGCACTATTACAATACGGGCAGAAGCATTTGCTGGCAGCACAGGCGGTACACCAGAATC
The DNA here is from genome assembly GCA_903879715.1 of uncultured Bacteroidales bacterium. Classification (GTDB taxonomy): domain Bacteria; phylum Bacteroidota; class Bacteroidia; order Bacteroidales; family UBA4417; genus UBA4417. The sequence goes on along the minus strand of CAIRMR010000029.1, from coordinate 5,892 downwards.
ATCACTTTCTTCTTTAAGCTCAACCGAATACTGGTCGCTTATCTCTACAGGTCTTTTGACCAATCATAAATTATCAGTTACCCGACAGCTCGCTTTAGGCACAAATAATCGGATAGGAAGAAGTACAACTCTGTCAGGTGCATATGCATCGGTTGGTGGTGCACCCTCTGGTAATTCAATAATTAATTCCAATAATACAGGTGCCGGGGCAACTCAATATTTTGTGATGGCAGCTGCCGGTCCAATCAATGTGGCAAATGCAAATGCATTAAGTAATGGAGATTATGCTACATTACAAGCTGCTTTTGCTGCCATAAATGCTCAAAATCAAACCGCAACCAATATTATTGTAACTGTTAACGGTAACACAACTGAAACCGGGACTGCTGCACTGAATGCCGGTTTATGGACAACAATGTCGATTTATCCAACTGCTGTATATAGTATTACCGGAAATCTGGCTCTTCCTCTTATCAACCTCAACGGAGCAGATAAAGTTACTCTCAATGGTTCCATTGGAGGAAGCACAACATCAAAAGATCTTACTATAAGCAACACAAGTACTCTTGCTGGTAGTACAACCATAAAGTTAGAGACAGATGCAACCAATAATACCATTACATACTGCAATGTGCTTGGCGCTTCTGTTGAAGCAGTAGATGCAGTCGGTGGTACTATCTGGATTGCTTCAAATTCTTTATTAACCGGAAATGATAACAATACCGTTTCATTTTGTAATATAGGGCCTGTTTCTGCGAATCTGCCTTCAAAAGCGATCTACCTTACCGGTACACTAGGTTTCCCGAATAATAACAATACGATAACAGATAATAATATTTTTGATTATTTCAATACCGGGAATACAAGTGCAGGAGTATATGTTGAGCTATACTCCTCAGATTGCATAATCAATAATAATAATTTTTATCAGACTGCAGCGCGCACTGCAGGCGCTTTTCAGCATTCAGCCATTTGGATGGCAAACACATCCGGAACCAATCATCTTATTTCAGGAAATACTATAGGGTATACCGGGCTGCCAGGTACAGTCCGTTATGCAATCACTGGTATTTCAGGCACTAAATTTTATCCCATTTATCTGAATGTTGGAGCTGGGGTTGTAACCAGGGTTGAGGCGAACACTATAACGGGTATTGATATACTTGGTGTATGTGATGGAAATGCCGCTAATCCTCCTTTCGCCGGTATTCTAGTTAACAGTGGATTAGTAAATATTGGTGGCGTTGCAGGAACTACATCAACAGGCAATACCATCGGCAATATGGGCACCAATGGTGATATTACATTTTCTACACATTCAAGTTTTGCAAGTAACATCGCAGGCATTTTAAGTGTGAGTGGCAGCATCTGGGTTACTAACAATAATAATATTGGCAGTATTACCGCTGCAAACTCAAATGCAACCCCTGGAGCAATACTGCTTGCAGGAATAAAAGGAAACGGAGGAACAACAGCATGGACTTGCAGCTATAATACTATCGGCGGCACCGCAAGTAATTCATTAAATAATACTTCCACCGCAATTTCAAGTTACGTTGACGGTATAAGTAATTCAACCTTTTCAGGCAGTTTCAACAATAATACTGTTCGCAATATTAATTGTACAGGAGGCTCATCAACCTCATCAGTAGCGGGAATTTTTCAAGTGGCAGGTACATCTAAAACAATTTCCCAAAACACCATATTTAATCTTTCAAACAATAACCCCGCTTCAGGTAGCAACACAGTGGCAGGTATCGAAATTAACGGTGCATCCAGTACTAACCTGGTAGAAAGAAATTTTATTTATTCCTTATCGAATGCGTCAACTACTATTACCTCGTTTGTCAATGGGATTAAGCTTAATAACGGAACAACAACATGCCAGAATAACATTATAGGGTTGAATAAAAACTCTGATGGTTCTGCGGTTTATGGAATTTATGATATAGGAGGAACCAATAAACTCTATTTCAATACAGTTTCATTAACCGGAGCAAACTCTGTGGTAACGGCTGATGCAGCATTATACTCTTCAAATTCGTCTGCGAGCGATATCCGGGATAATATTTTTTACAATGCGCGGACAGGTACAGGAACACACAACTCATATAATTCAACTGGTTCTGCGGTCCTCAATTACAACAACTATTTTGGTACACCATCAGGTACAGGTGGGGCTTTTAGTATAACCGCGAATCCTAACCTTCTTAATTCAACCAGCACTATCGCCAATGATTATAAACCTTCTGCTTCACTTGCCGGTATTACAATAGCAGGAATTACAGGCGATTACAATGTGCTTACCCGTGCTGCTGTTCCAACAATGGGTGCTCTTGAAAATGATAAAATCGTAACCACAGCTCTTTCTTCCACCAGCGTATGTGCGGGAAACACAATCAATGTAACTTTTTTCAGCTCTGTCACGTTTAATCCGGGTAATGTATATACTGCGCAGTTATCTGACGCGGCAGGGAGCTTTGCTTCACCAATTTTGCTTGCACCCACTCTTGCCAGCAATGCTTCAGGAACATTTTCAATAAATACAGTTGTTATTCCATTAGCGACAGTTGCCGGAACCGGGTACAAGATAAGGGTTGTCAGCAGTTCGCCGGTTCTGGCTAATGACCTGGGACTTGCTCTTACCGTCAATGCTCTTCCTTCCACTCCGGCCGGGATAAGTGCGAGTCCTGCAACCATATGCAATGGCACTTCGGCCACCCTTTCAGTAACAAATCCGGGAGCCGGACTTACAACAGATTGGTTCACTGGTAGCTGCGGCGGAACTCAAGTAGGAACGGGTGTAAACTCATTGTCAGTCAGCCCTGTTTCAAATACCACTTATTTTGCCCGTACCCGGAATACTACGACTGGTTGTATTTCAACTGCCTGCGCTAGTGTAACCGTAAATGTAAATGCTGCTCCTTCCATACCAACAGGCATAGCCGCTGCGCCAGCCACCATTTGCAGTGGGTTGTCTTCCACTATTTCAGTAACTGATCCGGGCATCGGTTATACCACGGATTGGTACACAGGTAGCTGTGGTGGCACAATAGTCTCAGGTGGTACAGGGGTAAACTCATTGTCGGTAAGTCCGGCTGCTACAACCACTTATTATGCTTTAACACGTAATACAGTATCAGGATGTATTTCAGCCTGTGTTAATATACAAGTTACTGTAAATCCGCTTCCTGTCCCTGCACCGGTAGCTGGAGGGTCATTATGCGTTGGAGGGATATTGGAACTTTCTTCGGCTGAATACACCCCTGCAACTTACACCTGGTCAGGACCAAATGGTTTTGCCTCCAGCGCTCAAAACCCTACTCCTATATCATCCGTTACAGCAGCTGCTTCAGGAACATATTACTTAACTGTTCTTGATGGTAATGGATGTACAGGAACAGGTAATGTTGTTGTTAGCATTGGCACAGCTCCTGTTGCAAGTGCAACCGCAACTGTCCCTACAATATGTGCCGGAGCTACTATTCAATTGAACGGAGGGCCTCCAGGGATGACAGCATACAACTGGACAGGACCAAATGGTTTTGCAACGAGTGCCACTACAGCAAGCTACACTGAAACTTTCAATTCACTGCCTTTTTCAGGTACTTCGGGCACTCTTCCTAGTGGTACGGTTAGTGGTTTGGCCTATAGCTGGGCATTTCTTGAAACCGGATCAAGTTCCAATGGCCTGTATACTGCCGGAACTGGAAGCTCAACTACTGGAGATTCTTATAGTTTTGGTTCAGCAGCTTCTACAGATAGGGCTCTCGGTGGAATCCAATCAAACAATCTTGTGCCGACAATCGGAGCTTCGTTCACTAATAACACAGGCTCTACAATTCAAACTTTAACAATAGCATATACCGGTGAACAATGGAGGTTAGGCGCTCTTGGACGTCTTGATATGCTTAATTTTCAGTATAGTTTAAATGCTACAAGTCTAAGCACTGGCTTATGGACCTCTGTTGCTGCTCTTGACTTTACTGCTCCGGTGACAGGTTCTACAGTTGGATTGCTTGATGGTAACCTGGCTGGAAATCGCACAACCATTAATTCATCCATAAGCGGAATAAGTATCGCAAATGGATCTACATTCTGGATCCGCTTTAATGATTTAAATGCCTCCGGAATAGGAGACGATGGTCTGGCGATTGATGATTTTACTATAACCTTAGGCAGCGGAAACACGCAGAATCCATCTATTGCCAATGCCATCCCAGGCATGTCAGGTACATATTATCTTACCGTAACCGATGCAAACCATTGTACCGCTCAGGCCCAAACCGATGTTACTGTTAATCCTAACCCGGTTCCTGCTCCCGCAAGCAGTGGCTCGGCATGCCAGGGTGAAACGCTGAACCTGACTTCGGCTGAAGTTACAGGTGGAGTTTATTCCTGGACAGGACCAAATGGATTTACATCTAACCTGCAAAACCCTTCAGTTTTCCCGGTTGTTCCACTCTCTGCCGGTACTTATACTGTTTCTATTACGGATGGAAACACCTGTACTGCTTCCGCGTCTATTACACTTGCAGTTTTTCCTGCTCCGACAGCTGTAACCGCAAGCAATACCGGGCCTTATTGCGAAGGATCGACTATTCAACTGAATGCTTTACCAAATGGCAAGAGTGCATATACCTGGACCGGGCCAGGCAGCTGGACGACATCATCAGCATCAAGGATTTATACTGAAAATTTCAATTCTCTTGCTTCGACGGGTACTTCAAGTACTCTTCCCAGCGGTTCAGGATACGGTTGGGCTTTATATGAAACTGGGACAGGCCAAAACACATTTTATGTTGCAGATAATGGAAACACAAATACAGGAAATACATATAGTTATGGAACAACCAGTTCAACAGAAAGGGCGTTGGGAGGTCTGCAATCTGGTAGCTTAAATCCTACTTTCGGCGCTTTTTTCACAAATACTACAGGATTAATTGTTTCAACTGCAACTATTTCATATACTGGTGAACAATGGAGGTTAGGTAATCTTAACCGTGTGGACAGGCTGGAATTTGCATACAGTACGGATGCGACTATCCTGAACTCTGGTACTTGGACTGATGAAAATTCTCTCGATTTCACAGCCCCTGTAACAACCGGAACTGTTGGGCTACTTGATGGAAATGTAGCACCAAATCGTACGTTGGTTACTTCAACTATAACTGGGTTGAGCCTTGCAGCAGGAGCCTCAATATGGATTAAGTGGTATGATTTAAATGCTTCAGGTGCCGATGACGGTCTTGCTGTTGATGATCTTACTGTAACACTTATTGCGAACAGTAATCAAAATCCAACCCGAATCAATGCAACACCAACTATGTCGGGTACTTATAATCTTTCAACTACTGATGCCAATGGTTGTATTGTAAACGGATCAACGCCTGTGGTTGTTAGTGCAACCAGTGTAGGTGGTACTGCAACCGCAACTTCTCCAATATGTTATAACAGCAGCACGAACATAACCTTAACGGGCTATACAGGAACCATTCAGTGGCAGCAGTCGGCGGATGGAAGTACCGGTTGGGCCAATGTTACCGGTGGCAGCGGTGCAACTACTGCTATGTATACTACTCCTGCGCTTACCGTAGCAACGTATTACAGAGCTGTAGTTCAAAGCGGTGTTTGCCCTGTGGCTTATTCAACAGTTGTAACCATTACTGTTGATCCGGCTTCAGTTGGAGGAACCGCCACAGCTTCCCAAACGATTTGTAATAATACAGCCCCGACTAGTCTAACTTTATCCGGTAATACGGGCAGTGTAATCAGGTGGGAAAGTTCATCTGATCTTGCTTTCACGACACCAGTCACCATCGCAGTAGCAGCAACCACCTTACCTGGAGCCACCATCGGTAATTTAACAGCCACAACGTATTTCAGGGCAGT
>CAIRMR010000028.1 GCA_903879715.1 uncultured Bacteroidales bacterium | reverse complement strand
TTGGATATGATTTGGCTAAACAATGTTATATTTGTCATGGGAGAAGGGGTGTTTTTGTTGTGCAACTCAAAGGTAATTTGAGATACGAGAATCCCTTCTCTCTTTTTGTCTTTTTTTTAATCGTTTAGGACGCTATTGTTCGAAAATATTAAATTTATAAAAGCGAAAAGCCGGATTGACTTCGAACCTGAATTATTTTATTGTGAACAAATCAAAAGTGAATTTTGTTTTATATTTTTACATCAGTTTATATTCAGACGGATTTACCCGCCGTTTCAGGAAAATTTTCAACTCTAGGCTGCTGCTTGATTTTATCACTACAATATCTATTTGTGTAACTTAATAATGTATATCACGTCTGATCATTCATAATCATTATTTTATAAATAAATAAAATTTTTTCAACATGAAAACACTAAAATTTTTATTAATCTTCCTGGTAATCGGGATGCTGTCAGTAACATCGAAAGCACAAAATGTAGATGAAATTCTTAATAAGCATGCTGAAGCCATCGGAGGCCTGGAAAACTGGGCAAAGATTAAAACAATGAAGATGGATATGGTTATGAAAATGCAGGGGATGGAAATTCCTATAGTAGCCACTCAGGTCAATTGCACTGCTATGCGAACAGATATTACGGCAATGGGAATGAGCGGATATTCCATTATTACAAAAACAAATGGCTGGAACTTTATGCCTTTTCAAGGTCAAACTAAACCTGAACCTATAACTGAAGATATGCTCAAAAGCTCTCAGGATGAACTTTGTGTCCTTGATAAGTTACTCAGATATAAAGAAGCCGGAGATAAAGTGGAATACCTTGGAACAGATGATGTTGATGGAACTGAATGTCTTAAAATGAAATTATCGGATACCACAGGCAAAGAAAGTACATATTTTCTGGATGCCGAATCATACCTTTTGATCAAGAAAACTGTAAAAGTTACTGTCAACGGGCAGGTTATAGAAAATTCGGCTTCCATGGGCAACTATCAGAAACAGGATGAAGGCATTATTGTAGCTATGAATGTGAAAACCGGAGGGGGAGAAATGGAGATTAAGAAAATTACAATAAATCCCGAAGTTGATGAAAAGATTTTCAGTCTGCCTAATTAATTGGTTTGAAGCCTTATATGGTTTCATGGTCTGAAGTCCGGAGTCCGAAGTCAGCGTTCCGATATTAGTTAAATCTGTAATTTGAGGTTTTATTGTATTGAATTATCATTTTGGCTCATTGAATGTGAATTGATCTTCATCTTTAAACAAGGCTTTGTGGAATTTAGAGGTTAATTTGAATTGCCTCTGCTTTTTGATAACTCATTCACTTTCTCTTTTCCTACCTCTGACTTCCGACTTCCGACTCCTAACTCCTAACTTCCGTCTTCCGACTTTCCAACCCTATCAAACAAAATTTAATCACGTAAGAACCATGAAAAAACTATTTATCTATATTTTCCTTCTGTTGGTTAGCGGGCTTGTTAATGCCCAAACCAAGGTAAGCTCTTCCCTTTTTGGAGTTATGGAAGCCAGGGCTTTGGGTTCCGCCACAATGAGTGGCCGTATCACTGCCATAGATGGAGTTGTGGCTGACGAGGGCAAAACAATTTATATCGGTACTGCGGGCGGTGGCGTGTGGAAATCGACAAGCGCCGGAGTTTCTTCCAGGCCGGTTTTTGATAAATATTGCCAGTCTATTGGTGCATTGGCCATTGATCAGAAAAATCCCCAGGTTATCTATGTCGGAACCGGTGAAAGCAATATGCGTAATTCGGTTTCTATCGGTGACGGGATGTATAAATCAACCGATGGAGGTGATAACTGGAAGAAAATCGGATTGGACAGTACGGAGCATATTTCCAAAATTGTTATAAATCCATTAAATTCCAACGAGATTTATGTAACAGCTCCCGGAGCTCTCTGGAGCGACAGCAAGCACCGTGGCCTTTACAAATCAAGCGATGCAGGCGCCACCTGGCAAAAGATACTGTATATTGACGAGAAAACAGGCTGTGCTGATCTGTTGATGGATCCGATGCATCCGGAAGTTCTCCTCGCATCAACCTGGCAATTCAGGCGGACGCCTTACAGTTTTAATTCAGGCGGAAATGGAAGCGGATTGTATAAGAGCGAAGATAGTGGTAAAACATGGCGCGAAATCAAAAACGGACTGCCTTCAAAACCATTTGGCCGCATTGCCATGTGCCTGGCTCCAAGTGATCCTAAACAAATGTTCGCGATTGTCGAAAGCAATAATACCGGCCTATACATTTCATCTGATGGCGGTGAGAACTGGAAAAGCCAGAGTGCATCGTTTAATATTGTTTCGCGGCCGTTTTATTTCAGTACCATAGCTGTTGATCCCAAAGATCCTAAACGTGTGTACCGGCCGGCTTTAAACTTTTCTTTCAGTACCGATGGTGGGTATTCATTTGCAGATGCAAGCTATGAAGGTGCTCCGATACACCCTGATATGCATGCTATATGGATAAATCCTGCTAATCCAAATGTGATTTATGTCGGTTCCGATGGAGGCGTTTATGTAAGTCTGGATAGGGGCGTAACCTGGCAATACATTCATAATCTGCCTGTTTCCCAGTTTTATCATGTGGCTTACGATTTAAAAGAACCCTATAATGTGTACGGCGGACTTCAGGATAACGGAAGTTGGATGGCACCAAGTGCCGCGCCTGGAGGAATCGGCAATGCAAGATGGGAAAATGTCGGTGGTGGCGACGGTTTCTGGACGGTTCCGGACGTTGATGGTAAAACGGTTTATTCCGAATACCAGGGTGGTTCAATGAGTCGTACAAACATTTCCACCATGAAATCAGAATTTATTCAGCCTCAGAAAACAGCGGCCGATGAAAAACTCCGCTGGAACTGGAATACACCCATAGTTACCGGTGCAAGTAATCCCGGTAATTTGTATGTAGGAGCACAATATTTATATAAATCAACCGACCAGGGAAGAAACTGGAAACGTATTTCGCCTGATCTCACAACTAACGATAAATTAAAACAAAAGCAGGAAGACAGTGGTGGATTGAGTGCCGATAATACTTCTGCCGAAAATCACTGTACAATTTTTACAATCAGTGAATCACCGCTTGATGAAAAGGTTATCTGGGTTGGAACCGACGATGGTAATTTACAATTTACAACTGATGCCGGAGCAACCTGGACAAATGTTTCGGCTAATGTTGCTGCCTGTGGAATTGCTTTACAATCGTGGATTAGCAGTATTGAACTTTCTAAATATGATAAAAACCTGGTTTATGCTACATTCGAAAACCATATGTATGGCGATCACAGCACCTATCTTGCTAAAAGCACTGATGGCGGGAAGACGTGGAATCGATTGAACAGTACTGTTTTTACAGGCTTTGCACATAAAATAAAAGAAGATACCGAAAACCGCGATCTGCTTTTCCTGGGAACAGAAATGGGCCTCTTCGCTACTTTGGATGGTGGAAGCAATTGGTTCAGGATGAAAAATAAAATACCTGAATATTCCCTTGTGCGTGATATTCAGATTCATCCACGTACCCACGACCTGATTGTTGCTACTCATGGCCGTGGTATTTTCATTCTCGACGATATCCGCCCGATCAGCAGCTTGAGTAAGGATATTTTAGATAAAGATGTATATGTATTTCCAACTCCTGATCTTATGCTCAGCCAGGGGAAATTCGGGTATGGCGGTCCTTATGTTCAGGGCGAATGGGCTGTCGGGAATCCACCGTTTACTCCTCCTATAACGTATTATTTCAAGAACAGGCTCAGCACAGGGAAAGTAAGTATTGATATTCTCGATGAAAAGGGGAAGTTGATTCAAACCATGCCTGGTACCATTCTTAAGGGTATCAACAAAGTATACTGGAATCTTAGGGAAACACCGCCTAAGGTTGCTGCAGGAAGCACTAAGGTGGATTATGCAGGATTCACTGCACCTATGGTTTTGCCTGGAATATACACGATCAATATCAATGTTAACGACAAAGTTTATACATCAAAGGTGAATTGTATTCATGATGAGAGCAATAAAAATCTAACTATTGCCGACCGCAAACTTGTTTATGTTAAAATACAGGAATTGCTTGCTGTTTATAATAGTCTGAATCAAACTCTTGATAGCATTGTGTTGTTACAGAAACAGCTTCAATCCGATACTGTAGCTTTTGCGAAAAATAAAAAGCTGAAAGCAAAGTATGACGAACTTCAGAAAATAAAAACAGAACTGACAGCTACTAAACAGACATCAGTTTTTGCCGATGAAAAGAAGATCCGTGAGGAGATTTCAAGTTTATATTCCAACTTCTGCGGAATGGAATCCGCGCCAAATTCAACACAGATTGAATCCATAAAGTTCTGGTCTGATGAATATGCAAAACAACAACTCTTATTCCGGAAACTTGCCGCTGAAATAAAAAGTAAGAAGCTTATAAAAACCTAGCATTTGCTTTATTGTCTTAAACCAAAAAGCGATCCTGATTTTCTTCGGGATCGCTTTTTATATGATTTTTTTTAAGAACACTTTTTCATTCTTTTCCCTTTCTCCCTGTCCCTTTGTCTCTCAGTCTCTCAATCTCCTAGTCCCTCACTCCCTTAGTCCCTCAGTCTCTCAGTCTCCCAATCTCCCCTCGCCTCGCCTTGTCTCCCCAATCCCAGTCCCCAGTCCCTAATCTTCATGCCTTCTATCCATCTCCCTCTTATTATCCTTCGTCTTCAGCGTTTCCCGCTTGTCGTACATTTTCTTTCCTTTGGCAATTGCTATGGTTACTTTACAGAATCCTTTTTCATTGATAAACATCTCAACAGGAACAATAGTGAGTCCTTTTTCGCGGGTTTTGCCAATGATTTTTTTAAGTTCCTGTCGGTTTAAAAGAAGCTTTCGCGCGCGTTTGGCGATATGATTAAACTGGTTCCCGAATTTATATTCCGAAATATGGGCATTAAGCAGGAACAATTCATCGCCGCTAAACGCACAGTAGCTGTCGGTAAGATTCACTTTGCCTTCACGTACCGATTTTATTTCAGTGCCAAGCAGCATAACACCAGCCGTAAATTGCTCGACCAGGAAATATTCGAAGAATACTTTTTTGTTCTTAATTGTTATAATATTCGCCATCGGGACAAAGGTAGGGAAAAATAGGTTTTAGGGATTGGGGTTTGAAAATTTACGATTTACGATTTACGATTTACGATTTACGATTTACGATTTACGAGGTACGATTTACAAGTTAAGAGGTACGATTTAGCCCAATCGTACATCGTCATTCGTAAATCGTAAATTTCAGATCAAATGAAGATTTCTAAAACTTAACCGAAACTCCCGCCATTAAATTAATCCCCGCCTGCGGATAGTACCCATCAAGTTTTTGCATTGAGTTTTCGTAGGAATAGCGGTAAACCCATGCATTCGATTCGTACTGCTCGTTAAAGATGTTGTTGATCATGAGCGAATATCCGATCTCTTTACAGAAACGGGGTTTAAACTTATAACTGATAAGCAGGTTATTCACAAAATACGGATCGAGTTGGCGGTCGCTGCTTTCGGTATTGTCAATGTATTGACGGCCAACATATTTGCTCATCAGGTTCAGGTTAAATCCTTTGAAAATCATCCAGTTGAGCGAACTGTTTGCTATTACTGAAGGCGAAAATGCCAAATCTGTATTCGTATGATTTACAGCGGTCTGGCCCCATGTATCCCAATCATCAATATATTCGGTGAAGGATTTGATTTTATTACGACTCATGGTTACAGATGGTTCCCATTTCAGGTTATCCGTCAGCAATACTTTAGCCGACAATTCAACACCTGCTCTATAACTTGACGGAACGTTAATCATAACCGGTGCCCCAACATCATTGATAGCACCTGTAAGTACCAGCTGGTCCTGGTATAACATGTAATATGCATTTGCACTAAGCGCAACTATGCTTGTGTTGAATGAATAACCTGCCTCCAAATCATAAAGTCTTTCCGGCTGCGGAACAGGTTTTGCAGGATCGGAATCCACAAAGTTATCGCGGTTAGGTTCGCGGTTTGCGACCGAAAATGATGCGTAAATACTTTGTTTCGCTGATAACTGGTATGAAACACCTGCTTTCGGATTGAAGAAGTTATATGTGTGATTCTGGCTAATATCGCGCTGATCATCGTCAATACCATCTATCTTGTAATAAATTGATCGGTACTGTAGATCGACCCAGGTGTTGAGTTTTGAAGTGAGGGCATATTCCGTTTTGGCGAAAATATTAAGATCATTTTTTAAAGCCTGACTGCGGTACCATTCATGATTTATTTCACTGCTAGCGGTAAACTGCGACCAGATAACCGTTCCGAAATGATTTCCGGTATATGTGTTCCATGATCCGCCGAAAGAGGATTGAAGCCGGTCCGTGCGATAATTAAGCGACCAGGTAAGTCCAGTAAAAGTATTGTCCAGCTTCTTTTGCCTGATCAGGTCGCTGGTGCTGATTGTACTGTCGGGCGTCAGGATTGTATCAGAACCGATAACGTAATAAGGCATATTTGTCCTTACAGGATCAATTCCATAATCAGCAAGGTCATCGCTTTCGCGGTACTGCTCGTAATAGCCGGCTCCGAGGGTATGATGAACGGCTGCGTTCATAAACAGCTTTTTCGTGAATTCGTGCGAATAAATAGCCTGGTAATGTGTTTGTGTGTAATTATCCGTTTCGTTGGTGTAATAATGCGGTATGCCCTGGTTATCAATATACGAGCCCATTCCATTAAAAGTCCGGTTGGTAACAAGCACATCCGAAGGAATTCCATCCCAGGCCTGGTAAGTTTTTTCTTTCCCTGAGAAGATATTGAAGCGCAGAAGGTTTTTATTTGAAGTATAAGCGCCTGAAATATAATAGGATAAAAGGTCAGAAGTAGCGCGGTCGATATATCCGTCGGACGATAATTTTGAGATTCGTGCATCCATACTGAAATGCTTATCGAAAATGCCTGTGCCAAAGGAAACGCTGTTTTTCAATGTATTATAGGATCCATAAGCACTGCTTAGCTCGGCGTATGGTTCTGAGTTAAGTTGGGATGTCTGAAGGTTTATGCTGGCGCCAAAAGCTGAAGCGCCGTTTGTTGATGTTCCCACGCCGCGTTGTATCTGTATGTTGTCAGTTGAAGTAGCAATATCGGGCAAATCGACCCAGAATACATTGTGCGACTCAGGATCGTTGAGAGGAATGCCATTAATGGTAACATTTATGCGTGTCATGTCGGTTCCGCGTATCCTCAGGGCAGTATAGCCCATTCCATTTCCTGCATCCGAAGTGGTTACAGCCGAAACGCTGTTGCCAAGTAAAACAGGTAAATCCTGCCCGAAATTGGCAGCTTCAATTTGCTTTTTGTCAATATTCTGATAGGCAACCGGTGTATTGCTTCCTGCCCTTGTTGCATACACAATTACGCCCGCTTCCATGATTGTTGCTGTTGTAAGCGATATCGAGAGATCAGCATTTTTAGTTAAATCAATTTTCGTGGTATCATTTTCAAATCCAACATAACTGACAACCAGAGTGTACGAATCCGGTTTAAAATTCCGGAAAACAAAAGTTCCGTTTTTATCGCTGACCGTTGCATTAAAATTGCCAAGCAGCCTGATGTGTGCTCCGGGCAGTGATTCCTGTGTACTGCGGTTAGTCACTTTCCCCGAAAGGTTAATCTGTGCCAGTCCCAGGAATGGCAGCATCACCAGCAGGGCTGGTACAAAAAATCTTTTCATTACAATTTCATTCTATAAGTTAAACTTCAAATGGCGAACAGGGAAAATCCATTCATTTAAAGTTTGTCCATCCCTTCGCCGGCATTACCCGTATCAGGTTCAATGGGTTTGATCTCAGCCCGTTTCGTTAAGGCACCCCTATTCATTCTTGAGTGCAAAAGTAGTGCTTATTTTAGAGAAAATGGAAAATAGTTGATGGAAAATGGTTAAAAGAAAATGGTTAATTGAAAATGGTTAATCGAAAATAGTTAGGAGGGAATTCTATTGCCCCGGCCTTCAGGCCGGAGAATTTATAAATAAAACAAAGAAAATAGTTCCATCCGACTCGTCTGGGGATTAAGTTTTAAGGGAAAGAGTCAGATTTATGTGAATAATTATTCCACAAAAATTTAAAGACAACAGAATTGTTTGGAATTTCTGAATTACTTTTGTTTTAAATATTACATAAATATGAAAATTTGTATAATTAACGGGCCTAACCTGAATCTTCTCGGACAACGTGAACCCGGAGTTTACGGCAGCGAATCTTTTGAATCCTATTTGGATGTATTGAAGAAAAAATATTCAGAGATCGAATTTACTTATTTTCAATCAAATATCGAAGGCGAGATTATTGATAAATTGCACGAAACCGGTTTTTCATATGATGGCATAATTATGAATGCAGGAGGATATACTCACACTTCTGTAGCCATTGGCGATGCAGTAAAAGCAATAAAAACGCCTGTTGTTGAAGTACATATTTCGAATGTACATGCCCGCGAGGAATTCAGAAGTATCTCAATGATTTCTGCTGGAATGAAAGGGGTTATTACGGGTTTTGGAATGGATTCGTACAGGCTGGGGGTGGAGAGTTTTTTGAAATAATTCTCATGAGAATAATCGGTAACAACCTTTGATAGAGAATACTATTCTGCAAAATCCTTTGGATTTAATTGCGTAAAAAGCGTTTTCTTATTCAGATAATACTCTTTCACAAGGTTTCCTTTGTAAATGCCATGCACCATGCTTTGCTTGAATTGTTCCCGCTTGCGCCGGATGGAACGAAAATGGCTGTAAAAATAGATATGCGCCCGTAAAACTGCATAAAAGTCGCCGAAGCCACCATCGATAAGAAACTTTAAAGCGGCAATGGCATCAAGAGGAAAACGGACCGCAAACACTGGTATCAACAGGTGGGAGGGAAGGTTCTTATATAAAAGGGAAAGGTTATTCCGGAAATTAAGGTAGGTTTTGTGGGATGATTTCTTAGGCAAGGTGCCGCCGCCAACATGGTAAACAATGGAATCGGGGCAATACATAATTTTATACCCGCCATTTTTAAGTCGCCAGCAAAAATCAATTTCTTCCATATGGGCAAAGAAATCCTCATCAAAGCCACCAAATTTCTTGTATAAATCAGCTCTTACAAACATGCAGGCACCTGTAGCCCAAAATATTTCAATGGCATCATTGTATTGCCCCGTATCGGTTTCTAAATGCTGAAAAATCCGCCCGCGACAAAAGGGGTATCCGTATTCGTCGATAAATCCCCCGGCAGCCCCTGCATATTCGAATTTCTCTCTTTCGTGATATGAACGCAGTTTTGGTTGACAAGCCGCAACCATCTTATCATTTTCCATCAGCTTAATTACAGGTTCTATCCAATTTACAGTTACCTCAATATCCGAATTCAGCAATACGAAATAATCAGCATCAACTTCGGCCAGGGCTTCGTTATATCCACGGGCAAACCCGCCATTGGTGCGGTTATTTATAATTCTAAGTTGTGGGTAACATTCCTGCAGGAACTCAATTGAACTATCGGAAGAGGCATTATCTGCAATAATTACTTCCGCAACATCCTGGCTGTGGGCAAGCACTGAAGGTAGAAATTTTCGTAAAAACTCTCTGCCGTTCCAGTTTAAAATCACTACTGCTACCTTTGCCAATTTTGCTATATGTTTGATTGTTAATTACAGAACTGATCTTGAATAGAATTATTTTGACTATTTGTAATTTTCTGCTAATTTAGAGATATTTCGATTCAAAAACAGATGAATTCAGTAATTTGAAAATATTAGAAATTCAATGGATTCAGATGTTTTTTCTAAAAATCAAAGAACAACCCAATTCAATCCCTACCCCTTACCCCTTACACCTTACACCTTACACCTTACACCTTACACCTTACCCCTAATACTTCCACCTTCGATGCGACCATAGCCATATTTCGGGTTGTTTACGTATATCATCTTCAAGCATTTTTACGTGCCTGTTTGTGATTTCGTAAGGCTGATCTTCTTTAGGCGTATCGGTTACCAGTTCATATTCAATATGGTAGAATCCCCTTCCTGTTTTGCTTACATGACAGAACACAACCGCATAGTTCAATGATTTTGAAATCCTTTCAGGTCCAAGGAAAACCCCACTGTCCTGATTCAGAAATTCAGTACGGTACTGTATCTGGTCACGGTGAGGTGTTTGGTCGGCAATGGTTATCAGCATACTTGTCTTATGCCGCATTGCTGCAAGGTACCTGGCTGTTTGTGTGAAAGGAATTATTTCGGAAAATCCTTTCTGAAGCTTCATCCTGATATCTGTGAAATACTGATCGAAGTAAGGGTCACTGACTTCCTTCGCAATAACTCCTACATATTCAAAACAACGCCCGGAGAAACAAACACGTTGGCTTGTCCATTCCCAATTTCCGGTATGGCTCATCACCATAACAACACCTTTTTTGTTTTCTGCCAGTTTCCTCAGAATATCTTCCCCCGAAACCGTCACTCTCCTGAAAAGTTCTTCTTCTGTAAGTGTGTCGAGTTTAAGGATTTCAAAAATAAGATCGGTCAAATGCCGGTAGAATCCTTTGATAATAAGCCTAATCTGAGCTTTATTTTTCTCCGGAAACGAATTTTTCAGGTTTTCGGCAATTACTTTTTTCCGGTATTTTACGACATGATTTAAAACCGGTGAAAGGGCATCCGATAAAATGTATTTAACGTGAAATGGTAAAATATTGATCAGCCCGAAAATAAACTTGACGATCCAAAATAAAAATTTCATTCAGGGATGGTTGAAAAATTAGTTAAATACGAACTATTATAGCCCATACGAAAATAGATAGAATCAGTTTTTCATACTGCTAAAATCTCTGGCAAAATTAATCAATTATCTGATAGCCGTTCTATAGAAGATAATGTGGAGATGCTGTATAAATGCAGTTTTTTGCTATCTACATTCTATTAGAATCATCATAAAATATTTTACCGGATATCTTCCGTGCCATCAACATACTTTGCAAACCGGCCTTGTGTGCGAGGATGAACCTGGTCGTGGCGGGACCAGGGCCAGCCTCCAAACTCCGTTCGCCTGTAATCATTAAAAGCCTGTTGTATTTCAGCTTCTGAATTCATGACAAATGGGCCATATTGCACTACTGGTTCACCGATGGGTTTACCCTGGAGCAAAAGGAAGTATCCGTCGGAATCGCCATTTACAAGTAGTGTTTCTACATCAGCTTTTAGCTCAATAGCCTTGTAAACAGAAATTTCTGTGCTGTCAATACTAATAGTTGTTCCTCTGTAAAAATATAATGTCCGGTTTAAGTTTTTGCTGGCAGCAGGTATTTCCCATTCAGCGCCTGCCTCCATTCCTACAGTCCACACAGCCACTTCATTTTCCGGGTCAGCGGCCCATGAATCTGGAGCAGGGGCAAGAGCAGCAACTTCACCAATTTTGCCTGCTATAACATTAGCTTCTGTAGTTTTCCCATTTTCGTCTGTGCTTTTAAAAACCGGAATATCCTCCGACCAAAGCATTTTGAAATGTGGTTTTACAAATTTGCCGGCTTTAGGTAAGTTGAGCCAAACCTGGAATAATTCCGCCGGATTTTCATCTTGTTGATTCAGCAAAGGGAACATTTCGCTGTGTTGAAGACCTTCGCCGGCGGTCATCCATTGTACATCACCGTTACCATACCTGCCGGCTTGCCCATATGAATCGGCGTGATCAACAAGACCTTCTTTTACTATGGTAACAGTCTCGAATCCTCGGTGCGGATGTGCCGGAAAACCGGGAACGATTTCACCGTGATACATTCGCCAGCCATCTTTAATGGTAAAATCCTGTCCTATATCCCTGCCTTTCAGCGATGCAACCGGACCCATTTCCTCATTCCCGGCAGGGAAATCATCCAGGTGGTGCGCGCAAAAAAGGAAAGGATCACGCACCGGCCACATAAAGGCCAGAGGTATAATATTGAGGATGGAATTACGTTTCATACAATTTGATTTTTATAGATGGTTTTAGCTTAGACATGTTTAAAATATTTTAACAACATTGGAATGAAAAAAAAGCTCTCGACGGGATTTTGTTTTTCCAATTCCTATGACAATTATTTTAAGCACTGATCAACTGAATATTTGATTAATCTTCAGTTGATTTCAATTAATAAACAGTCTCAAACTTTATTGGTTCGAATAAAATCTCAACTAATTTATCAAAATATCTTTAAATTTATTTCCATAATTTCTCAAACAAAAAATATTAGAAGGAATATTTTATTGCGTGAAATCAAAACTTTGTATTTTTAAGCCAAATTTCAAATCATGGAACTTGCCAAAGGCGATAATTACTTTAAGGATCATGCTCTTGCAGTTAATGTTTGCAAGATCAACCGGCGAAAAAATATTTCACATGAGAACGACCTTACCGAAATTGAACATCACCACGATTTTGTGGAAATCGTTTTCATTACAAAAGGGAAAGGCATACAGGTAATCAGTGATAATGAATATGAAGTAAGTGAAGGTGATATCTTTATCCTGCAAGGATTCCAGAATCACTATTTTAAAGATGCCGACAAAGCCGAAATTTTTAATGTGATGTATGACCTGGAGAAAAGTCCCGGCTTGATTTCGGATGAAATTAAAACACTTGACGGTTACAGGGCACTTTTTATCCTTGAGCCTCTTTATCGAAATCGCAGGCATTTTAAAAACATGCTTCATCTTAACCAGGTCGATTTGGCAAAATCAGAATATATACTGAATGGAATGCTGAATGAGAATCTGAATAAAGAAACTGGTTACGAGTTGTTTCTGAAGAATAAGCTCGAAGAAATTATCATATTTCTATCCAGGAAATATTCTCAAATCACTGTACCAAAAGCAAAGTCGATGGTCAGGATTGGAAAAGCAATTGATTTTATCGAAAACAATTACCATCGAAATATTTATATACAGGAACTGGCAGACATAGGTTTTATGTCGGTACGTAATTTTCAGCGTATATTTAAAGATGCAACCGGCTTGTCTCCAAATGATTTCCTGCTCGAACTTCGGATTCAGTATGCATCCAAATTATTAACAGAAACCGATTCAGCTATTTACGAGGTTTCTGAACTTGTTGGCATTACGGATTGGTTTTATTTCTCAAAAGCCTTTAAACGTAAGTTTGGTGTAAGTCCTGTGAAATACAGGAAACAGAATAAAGTAGCCTAAAGGATTTAGGTGTTAATATCTAATCTTTTAAGTTGATGTTTTTTCTGGCACAATATTTCAGGAAGAAATTAAAAACATTAAACACAAAATGTAAAAGTATCGTACGCCCCTTACTTCAGTGTTTATTATTCTGTGTTATATGTTTTTTATTACTTTTTAATTCTGGCTTGTCCAGGTTAGGTTTTACGGACCAGGATTCTGATTTTTACTTTAATGCCTAAATCCAAATCCCCAACTCCTGAAGAAATTGGCATAATAATACATCCAATTTTCATAATAGTACAATTATTCCGGATCAGCTTGAAGTACATTTGTATTCAAATCAGTTCCAGAATTTTACGTTATGTACTTATTAGGCCTTGATATCGGGACATCATCAATAAAAGCTTCCATTGTTGAAGCTGAAAGAGGAATATGTGTATCCAGTTGCTTCTCACCCGAAACTGAAATGGAGATACTCACTCCAAAACCAGGATGGGCAGAGCAGTATCCCGAAATCTGGTGGAAACATTCAATAATTGCCATTCAGGCAGTAGTGCAAAAAGCCGGGATCAATCCGGATGAAATCAAAGCCATAGGTATTTCCTACCAGATGCATGGTTTGGTTTGTGTGGATAAAGAGATGAATGTTCTCCGGAATTCAATAATCTGGTGCGATAGCCGGGCTGTAGACATTGGAAATTCTGCATTCTCTGAAATTGGAAGCGAAAAATGCTTGTCACATCTGCTAAACTCTCCTGGTAATTTTACAGCTTCAAAACTGAAATGGGTTAAAGAAAATGAACCTGCTGTTTTCGATCGTATTTACAAAATAATGCTTCCGGGTGATTTTATTGCGGCAAAACTGACCGGTGAAATAAAAACCACTGAATCAGGACTTTCAGAAGGCATTTTTTGGGATTTCGAGAACAGGGAACCTGCCGATTTTCTGCTGAAGCAGTATGGTTTTGAAAATAATATACTACCTGAAACTGTTCCGGCTTTTGGAATTCAAGGTTCTGTATCATCCGAAGCTGCAGAAATTACCGGGCTAAAACCAGGAACTCCGGTAAGTTATCGTGCAGGTGATCAGCCTAATAATGCTTTTTCGCTCAATGTACTTAATCCGGGTGAAATTGCAGCCACAGCTGGCACATCCGGTGTGATTTATGGCGTAAGCGATTTGGTTAAGTACGATCCGCAATCCCGTGTGAATACTTTTGTACATGTTAATAGTACGGCTACTGAAACCCGTAATGGGATTTTGCTATGCATAAACGGAACTGGTATTCTGAATTCGTGGGTAAGGAAAATTGCAGGTGAAAATCTCAGTTACTCTCAAATAAATGAAATTGCAACTACTGTAAAGCCTGGTTCTGAAGGGTTGATAATCTTACCTTTCGGAAATGGTGCCGAACGTGTTTTACAAAATCGGGAAACCGGCTGCAGCATTCATAATCTGAATTTCAATATCCACGGGAAAGCGCATCTGTTCAGGGCAGCGCAGGAAGGAATTGCCTTCTCCCTGTTTTATGGAATTCAAATAATGCAGGAGATGGGAGTTGAAATCAAAATTATCAGGGCTGGTAAAGCAAACATGTTCCTGAGCCCGGTGTTTTGCCAGACTCTTGCCGATATATCCGGCGCAGTAATTGAACTTTACAACACAGATGGTGCCCAGGGTGCAGCACGCGGTGCAGGAGTAGGAGCAGGGATTTATAAAGATTTTGAATCGGCGTTTGCAGGATTAAGGAAAATTGAAACAATTATTCCTTCACCTGATAACCAGGTTCTTAATGAAGCGTACCTGAATTGGGAAAGAGAACTAAATAAATAAAAATCTATAAACATGAATATTACAATCGGAAGTAAAGAATTTTTTCCTTCGGTAGGGAAAATACAGTTTGAAGGCGTTGAATCGAAAAATCCATTAGCCTTCAGGTATTATGATGAAAATAAGGTAGTTGCCGGCAAAACCATGAAGGAACACTTCCGTTTTGCTATGGCTTACTGGCACACCTTGTGCGGAACCGGCGGCGATCCGTTTGGCCCCGGAACAAGAGATTTTGCCTGGGAATCTTCCCCCGAACTTCTTCAGCGCAACCGTGACAGGATGGATGCTGCATTTGAATTTATGACTAAGATCGGAATTCCTTTCTGGTGTTTCCACGATACCGATATTGCAGGCGATGGAAGTGTAAATGAAATTGAAGAACGGCTTGCCAAAATAGTGGATTATGCCAAAGCAAAACAGGCAGCTTCGGGTGTGAAGTTGCTCTGGGGTACAGCAAACGTTTTCTCAAATCCGCGGTATATGAACGGAGCATCAACTAATCCTGATTTTCTTTCAGTAGCTCATGCCGGTACTCAGGTTAAAAATGCCATTGATGCAACTATCGCTCTTGGTGGCGAAAATTATGTGTTCTGGGGTGGCCGCGAAGGGTATATGTCGTTGCTCAACACTAACACAAAACGTGAAAAGGAGCATCTTGCCCGTTTCCTTACCATGGCCCGCGACTATGCCCGTGGAAAAGGCTTTAACGGAACTTTCCTCATCGAACCCAAACCAATGGAACCAACCAAGCATCAGTATGATTTTGATACTGAAACAGTTATTGGCTTCCTCAGGCATTTTGGACTTGATAAAGATTTCAAACTGAATATCGAAGTAAACCATGCCACTTTAGCCGGGCATACTTTTGAACATGAACTTCAAATGGCTGCCGATGCAGGTTTGTTAGGAAGTATTGATGCCAATCGTGGCGACAATCAGAATGGCTGGGATACCGACCAGTTTCCTATCAATATATACGAAAGTGTCGAAGCCATGCTTGTAATTCAGCAGGCGGGCGGATTTACAACCGGTGGTATCAATTTCGATGCAAAAACACGCCGTAACTCAACCGATCTGGAAGATATTTTTATTTCCCATATTGCAGCCATGGATACATTTGCAAGAGCTTTTGTTATTGCAGATAAGATTTTAAAAGAATCTGATTTCCTGAAATTAAGGAAGCAACGTTATAGCTCGTTCGATTCTGGCAAAGGCAAAGAGTTTGAAGACGGGAAACTGAAACTTGAAGATCTCCGCGCCATCGCTCAGTCACAAGGTGAGCCAGCAGCTACAAGCGGTAAACAGGAAATGTACGAACAACTTATTAACATGTATATCTAACCCGAATTATATGTCCTTCATAGATACTTCATCAAAATCATCCTTATTGGATTCAGGCAAGGGGAATCCAACCTATATCATGATGCTTACGCTCGTTGCTACGCTGGGCGGATTGCTTTTTGGTTATGACACAGCCGTTGTTAATGGCGCAGAAAAGTCGCTGGTTGAGTTTTATATTTCAAAAGCGCTCAATCCCGACTATTATAACTATGCCTTTTTGCTGATAAGCCAGTATAAAATACTTGTGGTTGTAGTACTTTATATTGTTGCCCTGGTTATTTCTGCTCAGATGGTCAGGCTATTGGGGATGAAAAAAGGTGGAGTATCTAGCGGAATAATTCTGGCTATTTTAACCGTTTATGTAATACAATACCTTGGCCAGGTTATACCTGAGTCGGCAGATACAGTAGGTTTAAAAAGCATTGCAGATTCGGCGAAAGGTTTTATCATATCTAGTGCTTTGATAGGATGTATAATCGGAGGTGCTTCGGCAGGATTTGTTTCAAAATCCATTGGCAGGAAGAAAGGACTTATAATTTCAGCCTCTGCGTTTACAGTGTCTGCAATAGGTGCCTGGAAACCGGAGGCTTTTAACTTCTTTGGCACACTCGATGTATACTCATTTGTAGTTTACCGTATTATCGGCGGAATAGGAGTGGGACTGGCTTCCATGCTGTCGCCCATGTACATAGCCGAAATTGCACCTGCAAATGTTCGCGGTAAACTTGTATCGTGGAATCAGTTTGCCATAATTTTCGGTATGCTGGTGATCTATTTTGTGAACTATTTTATTGCCAAAAGCGGAAATGAAGAATGGCTGGTAACCGAAGGCTGGAGATGGATGTTTTTCTCCGGAGTAATCCCGGCAGGAATTTTTCTTGTTTTACTCATTTTTGTACCCGAAACACCACGTTTCCTGGTAATGAAGGGAAAGGACAGTAAGGCACTGGAAGTCCTTAAAAGAATCTCAGGTACCGATAGCGCTGATGCAATTCTTAAAGAAATCAAAGATACACTTCACGATAAAAGTGTGCCCTGGCTTTCCTATGGTTTCTTTGTGATCTTTATCGGAATTACACTTTCCGTTTTCCAGCAATTTGTCGGCATAAACGTGGTATTGTATTATGCCGGAAATATCTTCCGTAATATGGGCGCAAGCACCGACACTTCGCTTTTGCAGACCATTATTGTTGGTGCCATTAACCTGCTGTTTACGGTTTTAGCTATCTTCACTGTCGATCGGTTTGGACGTAAACCACTTATGGTTATAGGCGCATTAATTATGGCCGTGAGTATGTTTTGTTTAGGTCTGACATTCTCCATGCATTACGAAGGTATGCTGGCACTTGTTTTTATGCTTCTGTATACTGCAGGTTTCGCAATGAGCTGGGGCCCGGTGACCTGGGTTCTGCTTTCCGAAATATTCCCCAATAGTGTTCGTGGTGCCATGTCGATTGCCGTAGCGGCTCAATGGATTGCAAACCTTATTATTTCCTGGACTTTCCCTATGATGAACGATAATACCTGGCTGACCGAGAAATTCAACCATGGGTTTTCATATTGGATTTATGGAGTGATGGGAATCCTGGCAGCCTGGTTTGTTTGGAAGCTGGTTCCTGAAACCAAAGGCAAATCGCTTGAAGAAATGGAGAAACTCTGGAAAAAATAATAACAAATTTATTGCTGATTCCCTTGTTTGTTGAACGTTTTATTATTCCTGTTTTTTGTAATTTCTTGGTATAAAAGCGAGGAATGATAGGATTTTTTGGGGAAACCTGTAGTGTAGAGCAATGTTCATTTGTTATTCACTATCCGAATTTTACTGATCTTAAACTCAATAGAAGATTGGTGGTATATTAACTTCAAACAAATCTTTAATTAATTAAAGATTATTGTAAAAGTTGTTGCTTTTTTAACAAATGGTTGTAATTTAGTCGGGGTATATAGTTAAAAAGCGAATATGAATGTTCTTATAGCCGAGGATGATCTGATGAATCAGTTGCTTATGGGGAAGTACATGCGTACACTTCAATGGCAGCATACAATAGTAGCAAATGGTTTGCTTGCATTGGAAGCATGTAAATCGGGGAATTTCGATGCCATTTTGATGGATATTGAAATGCCTGAACTTGATGGTATTGAAGCAACAAAGAGTATCAGGTTGTTTAATAAAGAAATTCCTATTATAGCTATTACAGCTTATGTAACCGAACAAAATAAAAATAAATGTTCCGATGCCGGAATGAATGGTTTTTTAGCAAAACCAGTAACACAATTCCTGATTGAAGATGTTATTACCGGGTTTGTTAATATACATTAATGGCATTTTCTGATTTTCTTTGGCTGGAAATGTAATCATTTTGAAAAGCAGGCTAATTTCACGATAATTGTATGAGGGTCAAACCAACCCTTTGGGATCAACTTCTATATGCAAATCCCATACTTTGAGTCTTACTGATATTTGAGAAAAATCTATATTTTCTATTTTATTACTTGGATAGTGTTTATTGTTTTTAATTCTTCAAGTAACCTGTTAATGCTTTCAGCGTCTTATTTATATCAATAAATTTGGAGTTATGTCTATCTGGCGCGTTATACTTTGTATCATATTCCCACCTCTTGCAGTAATAGATAAAGGTTGCGGATCAATAATAATTGTATTTCTTCTTACACTTTGTGCATGGGTGCCGGGTGTAATCGGGGCATTGATTATTTGTAATAAAAGCTGATATATATGGATAATCCGGAACATGCTGACCCCCTCCGGAGGTAAAAATCCGGAATGATTTTCCATGTGATTGGAAAATACTGTCTGACATTCCGGCAGATGTTGACCCCCTCTTTTTTTGAAATGGAGAAAATCTATTCCGGAGCATACTGACCCCCTAAATGAGAGGTGTATAATTCCGGAGCATGTTGACCCCCTTTTAAAACAATTTTTGAGGTGTTCATTTAGCTACTTATTTTAATCATCTGATAAGTAAGTGGTTTACATATCATCATTCTTGAAACTAAGGAGTGAAAAATTGTTTGCTTAAAGATTGAGCGATTAATCCGA
>CAIRMR010000027.1 GCA_903879715.1 uncultured Bacteroidales bacterium | reverse complement strand
CAGATACGCAGTCACCCACGACACCCTTGCTCTTAGCTAATGATATGTACTGCAACACTCATTCGGGACTTGCACCCTATAGGTTATGACCATGCCCGACACACAAAATAAAGAGCAGCTTGTAAGCTGCTCTTTCCCATTTACTCTTTTCGATTTAACTATTAACAGTCTTAAACGGTCATAATATCTTTTTCCTTGTGTTCCAAAGTTTTATCTACCAGCACAATAAACCCGTCGGTTATATGCTGAATTTCTTTTTCCAGGGTTTTAATATCATCTTCCGAAACACCTTCTTTTTCAAGTTTTTTAGCTTCTTCCACCGCATTACGGCGCATATTGCGTATGGTTACTTTTGCGGCTTCGCCTTCGGCTCTGGCTTTTTTTACGATGTCGCGGCGGCGTTCCTCGGTAAGTGGCGGAACTGCTATACGTAAAACTTCACCATTATTCTGCGGATTAAACCCCAGGTTGGCATCCTGTATTGCTTTTGCAAGCGGATTAAGCATGTTTTTCTCCCAGGGCTGAACTACAATGGTACGGGCATCGGGAGTATTAATATTTGCGATCTTATCAACTGAAGTTGGATTTCCATAATAGTCAACTTTAACCCCTTCGAGCATTTGAGGAGTTGCTTTACTGGTACGAAATTTATGAAATTCCTTTTCGAGATGGGTAACTGCATGTTGCATGCTTTCTTTAATCTCTTCAATGATAAACTTTGCTTCTTCAGTCATGGCTATTCGTTTTGTGATGCAAATTTAAAAAATACAGGGAAATATCAATTGTATTGGTTGAAAAAGTGCAATAATAATGGAGGAGTCAGGGTTTGGGGGTTAGGTTTTAGGGATGAAATACATCAACCACTCACACTTGAAACAATGAAACATGAACCTTTTCAAATCCCCAACCCCTAAATCCTAACACCTAATCCCTTCTATGCATAAATAAGTGTTCCACAATTGTTCCCGCTTAAAATCTTTTGCAGGTTTCCGGCTTTGTGAACATCAAAAACTATCACCGGCATTTTGTTTTCGCTGCAAAGTGTAAATGCAGTCAAATCCATAATATTCAAACCTTTGCTGTAAGCTTCGTCAAAAGATAGCTCGCTGAATTTGGTTGCTGAAGGATCCTTTTCGGGATCGGCGGTATAAACTCCGTCCACACGCGTTCCTTTGAGTAAAACATCGGCGTGTATTTCAATGGATCGTAAGGCTGCTGCGGTATCGGTGGTAAAAAACGGATTTCCTGTTCCACCTGCAAGAATAACAACTTCACCTTTTTCGAGGCTGCTGATTGCTTTGGGACCACTGACTCTCTCAGCAATAGGATCTACTGCCAGTCCGGAAAGGACTTTTGATTTCACCCCAACACTCTGAAGCGCAGATTGCAACGCAAGGCTATTAATTACTGTAGCCAGCATTCCCATATAATCACCCTGAACACGGTCCGTTCCAATGTTATTGCCTTTGAGTCCGCGGAAAATATTTCCGCCTCCCAGCACAATCGCTACCTGGGTTCCGGATTCAACAGCCATTTTTATTTCATTGGCATACAATGCAAGCATGTCGGTATCAAAGCCCTGGCCTGAAGTGCCTGCCATCGATTCACCGCTTAATTTAAGTAAGATACGTTTGTATTTCATTGGGGAATATGGTTTGAGGTTGAGGTTGAGGTTAAGGTAAAGGTTGAGGTTGCTCAACCTTTACCTTAATCTCAACCTGAATTACACCAAAGTTCTTTTACACTTCTTCTTTACCGTGACAGGCTTTGTATTTCTTGCCGCTTCCGCAAGGACAGGGATCATTCCGGCCAACTTTTTTCTCCACTTTTACAGGACCTGTTACCGTGTTTTCGCTTGTGCGCTGGCTTAAGATATCACTTCTATCTTCGCGCAAGCGACTTGTATCCGTGCGCTGAGGCTGACGGACTTCTTTTACCTGATCCGCTTGCTGTACAGGAAGGTTTGCCCGTGCCAGGAACCTGATAATATCCTTATTTGCTTCCTGAAGCATTGTTTTAAAAAGCTGGAATGACTCCAATTTGTAAATAAGTAAAGGATCTTTCTGCTCATAACTGGCTGATTGCACACTCTGGCGTAGTTCATCCATTTCGCGGAGATGCTCTTTCCATGCATCGTCAATAACGCCGAGGGTAATTCCCTTTTCGATAGCCAGAGATACTTCCATTCCCTTATCATCATAGGCTCTTTTCAGGTTAGCCGCAACCTGCATGGTCTTTAAACCATCGGTAATTGGAATAGCAATAAACTGGTAACGCGGGTTGTTTTCGTAAACGTCTTTAACAACCGGGTAAGCTAACTCGGCAATCCGCTTGGATTTAGTACGGTAATTCAGATAAATGTGATGGAACAGTTCATCTGTAAGCTTTTCCTTTTTCCCATTGGTAAATACTTCTTCGGTAAAAGGACATTCAGCTGCAAATGTAGTCAGCAGTTCAAGCCTGAGTCCTTCAAAATCACCACCATCCTGGAAATCGGTTACATAATTATCACAAAGGTCATAAATCATATTGGAAATATCCAGGGCAAGACGTTCGCCGTACAATGCCTGGCGGCGCTTACCATAGATTACTTCCCGCTGTGCATTCATTACGTCGTCATACTCAAGCAAACGTTTACGTATGCCAAAGTTGTTTTCCTCAACTTTCTTTTGTGCACGCTCGATGCTCTTGGTGATCATACGATGCTGGATCACTTCGCCTTCTTTCAATCCAAGACGATCCATGATTCCTGCAATACTTTCGGAACCAAACATACGCATCAGGTCATCCTCAAGCGAAACGAAGAACTGCGAACTTCCCGGGTCACCCTGGCGACCCGCACGTCCTCGTAACTGCCTGTCAACACGGCGCGATTCATGACGTTCGGTACCAATAATTGCAAGACCACCGGCTTCTTTTACTCCCGGGCCCAGCTTTATATCCGTACCACGACCGGCCATGTTGGTAGCAATGGTAACAGTACGGGATAATCCGGCTTCGGCAACAATCTGCGCCTCACGCTGGTGTAACTTGGCATTAAGAACATTATGAGGAATGCGGTCACGGGTAAGCATACGGCTCAGCAACTCGGAAATTTCAACCGAAGTTGTACCAACCAGTACAGGTCTGCCTTTTTCTATCAATGCTTTTATTTCAATGATTACAGCATTGAATTTTTCGCGTTTCGTTTTATAAACGAGATCCTCATTATCAGCACGTACAACCGGGCGGTTGGTTGGAATTACAACCACGTCCAGTTTATAAATATCCCAAAACTCACCGGCTTCGGTTTCGGCAGTTCCTGTCATACCGGCAAGTTTGCGGTACATACGGAAATAATTCTGCAGAGTTACTGTAGCATAGGTTTGTGTTGCGGCTTCAATTTTTACATTTTCTTTTGCTTCGATAGCCTGATGCAAACCATCGCTGTAACGACGGCCTTCGAGGATACGCCCTGTTTGCTCATCAACAATCTTAACCTTGTTATCCATCACTACATATTCCACATCTATTTCGAACAGGGCATATGCTTTCAATAACTGGTTTACCGTATGAATACGTTCTGATTTTACCGAATAATCACGAAGAAGTTCAGCTTTTTGTTCCAGTTTATCTTTCTCAGTGATTTGCCTGCGTTCCATTTCGGCAATTTCGGCACCTACATCCGGAAGTATATAGAACTTAGGATCATCGTACGATTTGGTGATCAGGTCAATACCTTTATCGGTAAGCTCAATGGAATTATTTTTTTCGTCAATCACAAAAAACAGCTCATCGTCCATGATGTGCATGTTTTTGGATTGCTCCTGCATGTAGAAGTTTTCGGTTTTCAGCAGGATTGCTTTGATACCAGGCTCACTGAGAAACTTAATCAACGCTTTATTTTTCGGCAATCCGCGGAAAGCACGCAGAAGAGATTCCCCACCGCGTTTTTCGTTATCGGATGGTATTTTATTATTGTCATCAAAAACAAGGAGACTTTTTGCTTCGGATAGTAATTTGGTAACCAGGTTCCGTTGTTCAGTATAAAGTTTGGAGATTTCAGGTTTCAAAGCTTCGAATTCCTGGTTTTCACCGCGGGGAGTCGGTCCTGAAATAATAAGCGGTGTACGGGCATCATCAATCAACACGGAATCGACCTCATCCACAATTGCATAGTTATGCGGACGCTGAACCAGTTCATCCGGATTTCGCGCCATATTGTCACGCAGGTAATCAAAACCGAATTCGTTGTTTGTTCCGTAGGTAACATCAGCGAGGTACGCATTACGGCGTTCCTGCGAGTTTGGCTCATGCCTGTCGATACAATCAACCTTGAGCCCGTGGAATTCGAACAATACACCCATCCATTCCGAGTCACGTTTGGCAAGGTAATCGTTTACAGTTACAACGTGTACTCCTTTTCCCGGAAGGGCATTCAGGTAGATTGGCAACGTAGCTACAAGCGTTTTACCTTCACCGGTACCCATCTCGGATATTTTACCAGAGTGCAGAACAGCACCCCCGATAAGCTGCACATCATAATGCACCATATCCCAGGTAATCATGTTGCCACCAGCCATCCAGTGGTTATCCCAGTATGCTTTATCGTCAATAATATTCACACTGTCCTTGCGGGCAGCCTGGTCGCGGTCGAACTGTGTGGCGGTAACTTCCAACGACTCATTCTCCATAAACCGGCGGGCGGTTTCCTTAACAACCGCGAAAGCAGCCGGCAATATTTCCTGGAGAGTTTCCTGTGTTTTGCGATATTCTTCTTTATCAAGAAAATCTATTCTTTTATATAGTTCTTCTTTTTCCTCAATATCAATATCGAAATCGCTTTCAATCCTGGCTTTGATTGTGTCAATCTCATCGCGTTCAGCCTGAACAGCTTCATCAATTTTTTGCTTGAATGATAATGTCATAGCCCGAAGCCCATCATTATCAATTGATTGTAGTTTTTCGAACTCTACCTTGGCTTTTTCAACCAATGGTGTTATGATTTTTATATCGCGGTCGGATTTGGTACCTCCCGAAATCATTTTCAGAAATGAATTAAGCATTTTATAACAGAGTTAAGCGATTGTAAATTTGTTCAATCAAACATGCAAAGATAGTGTATTCCGGCAAAAGGCAACCATCAGATTATCCATGCGTGAAACCGGTTAGCTAAAAGCAAATACCGTACAATTTTGAATATTAGGTGCGTGAAGCGACAAAGTGGCAGGGAGTTATTAAAGGGGAAAAACCAACTGGTTTGGATAAAAGTTAATAGTTATTAGTTAATCGGGAAATGGTAACAGTAATCAACGTTCCCAAATATGCATTTTCGTCTGATCCCATTTCAGGATTTTCGGCATACACATCAGTTAATATTCAAATTGCCAATTTACATAATCATAGCTTTGCCTCTACATCTCCCCTCGCCCATCTCTTTTCTTTTTCATAAAAAACAATACTTCGGGCAACTAAATGTTCCCCCCTTAATCAAATCGGGGCGCTGGTTTTGCCAGCGCCCCGATTGTTGTTTGTTAATATTCGTCTTCATGAAAGAAGAAATCTTCTTTCGAAGGATAGTCGGGCCAGAGATCTTCGATACTTTCGTATATCTCTCCTTCATCTTCCAGTTCCTGGAGGTTTTCAACCACTTCCATCGGAGCTCCTGAGCGAACACAAAAGTCCTGAAGCTCTTCTTTGGTAGCCGGCCAGGGTGCATCCTCAAGTTTTGAGGCTAATTCTAACGTCCAGTACATATATGAAAATTAGGTTTAATTTTTTTGCAAAAATAATCTATTCATAATAAAAATCAATACCTCTTGCAATTTTGTGAATAACTTATTAATAATTAAGTGATTCACCTTGATTTTTCACTAAAAAACACGAAGCAATCCTATTAATAAAGCTGTTTCTATTTATCCAAAACATCAGGTTTCCACGGCAGGTCGGGAATATTATTAATAAAAGCCAGTTCCCTCGCCAGTACAAAAAGGTAATCCGAAAGCCTGTTGATATATTTTATCAGTATTTCATTTACAGCCATTTCTGAAGCTAATTTAATAATAATACGCTCGCCACGGCGGCACACAGTCCGGCAAATATGACAGAGTGAAACCAGTGGATGACCTCCCGGCAGAATAAATGAACTTAATTCAGGAAGATGCTGATTCATTGCATCAATTTCATTCTCCAGTTCAAGAACATCATCCTCCGATAAATGTGGGAGTTTACGTAAGAGCTCTTTTTCAGGATCAGTTGCCAGCTCTGACTCACAGGTAAACAGGTTTTCCTGTATACTAAGCAGTACATCACGAAGATGAACATCGGTAACCTGATCGCGGAGATAACCGATTAACGAGTTGAGCTCATCCAACGTTCCGTATGCTTCGATGCGTTCGTGATACTTGGGTACACGTGTACCTCCGATTAGTGAAGTTTCACCTTTATCGCCAGTTTTGGTGTATATTTTCCACGCTTTTTCCATGATGTAATTCCAAGTCAGTTGTAAATCAATACTAATTTAATGTTACCTATCTTTTCAGGATACAATAACAACCAAACCCGTACTAATTGTTCAATGCCTGGGCAGCAGTAATGATATTATCATTCAGATAATCGGCAGAAATTTGTCCGTCCATGAGCCTGATGATGCGATGAGCGTGGCGCGCTATATCTTCTTCATGCGTGACAAGAATAATAGTATTACCGGCTTTGTGAATCTGTTCGAGAACACCCATAATTTCGTACGATGTAGTAGAATCAAGGTTCCCGGTTGGTTCATCGGCAAGAATAATTGATGGCTTGTTCACTAACGCACGGGCAATTGCCACACGCTGGCGTTGTCCACCCGAAAGCTCATTTGGTTTGTGGTGTGCTCTGTCGGTAAGCCCTACGCTTGCAATTACCTCGTTAGCCCGTTCCAGCCTTGCTGTTTTCGAAAATCCCGCGTATATCTGCGGAAGCATTACATTATCGAGCGCAGTGCTGCGCGGCAACAAATTGAAGGTTTGAAATACAAAACCTATTTCCTTGTTACGGATTCGCGCCAATTCGTTATCGTTGAGCTTACTTACATCCTGATCATTCAGAATATATTGGCCACTTGTAGGTGTATCCAGGCAACCAAGCAGGTTCATCAAAGTAGATTTGCCTGACCCGGAAGGGCCCATCAATGCTACAAATTCATTTTTATAAATGGATAGCGATACCGAGCGCAATGCTCTCACCAATTCAGTACCAACTTTATATGTGCGCGTAATATCGGTTAAACGGATTATTTCCTTCTGGCTCATTTGAAAAAGATATAAAAAGATTGAGTAACAAAAGTAATAGTTTTTATCGTGATATAATTTGAATGCTTGTGTAAATTTTGTCCGTTTTAACTTTAAATGCTTTATAATTTCATAAAAACGGTTGAATGAATAACGTTGCGTTGGATTTATACTCTTCCAGCGTTAAAAGGAACGTTTCCGACGTACTGATTTTATTCTAATTCTAACTTCTATCTATTTACTTTTAACTATTTTCAATTAACTTCTAATTACAATACTCCGGTAATTTTTTATTAACCGCAAGGACGCAAAGTGTTAAAGCACAGAATGCCAACATTTTAAGACGCAAAGACCCAATTTCGTATCTTACTGATAATTAATTGTTGGGGATTTTTTAACGGAGTATTGTAATCTAAGTAAAGACAATTAAATAATGTCTTATAATCTGAAAATTGCAACCAACCAGTCCCTCTCCCGCGGAGAGGGATTTAGGGAGAGGTCTTAGTTCGAAAATAGTACATTATATTGTTCCAGTAACTTAAAACCTGATCACAAATTTCTGCTTACTCAGTTCCTTTTTTAAAAATACAATTCCGAACCTGTAAAGATCAATACTCACAGTTACACCTTTATGATCAGAAATCTTATTCCACGCCTTTTGCATATCAGCCGACCAGTGTATATCATCGAAAACAAAAACCGTATCGTTGTTAGCTATAGCCAGCAAAGTTTTAAAATTTTCGATCGTCGCTTCATAGGTATGATTCCCGTCAATAAAAGCAAAATCCAGTTTCCCTGCTTGCTTTACCAGATCAGGCAATACAAGATCAAACCGGCCAATGTGCTGCTCAATATTTGAAACCTGCATCGCATTGAAATTGGTTGTTGCCTGTTCCGATTTTGTCGTACAGCCTTCGATAGTGTAGACATTAGCATCAGGATTTGCCAATGCCATGTATAAAGTACTCAAACCTACAGAGGTTCCAATCTCGATGATGGTTTGTGGCTTGAAATATTCAACAAGCCGAAAAAGTAAACGCCCATATCTGTCACTCACAGAACTATTTCGCACAATGGAAGCAACACGCTCAAACCTGTGACTATATTGTTTATGATTTGCGCCTGATCCAAAATCCGTAATTTCAATCACTTGTGACTTTAGCAGAAGTTTTTGCCTGAGTTTTGCTATATTCTGAAACGCCTGATTATCTTTTTTGTTTTTTAATACCAGGTCAACCAGCTTATACACGAAAGGAGAATGTACGGAATGACGTGAACCTGAATTAACCAGGTACGTCCAGTAAGCCAGAATTGAAAATGCTTTGCGTCTCATCTTACAATCAAAAAGGGATAATAAAAATAATTTCTTAAATGATGCTAACCTTATGTATTTTTGCTGCCATAAATAAACAACTGGATTTCATGTCATTTCAGAAAATAAGCGCTAAAATAACGAATTATCTGTCGCTCGTTAAGTTTGCACATACAATATTTGCGTTGCCTTTTGCGCTTTTAGGATTTTCGCTGGCTACTATTCATAACAGCGGTTCTTTGAGCTGGAAACTTTTAGCACTTGTTTTGCTGAGCATGCTTTTTGCTAGAAATGCCGCAATGAGTTTCAACCGTTGGGCCGACAGGGATATTGATGAGGTGAATCCGCGCACAGCTCAGCGGGAAATACCTGCCCGAAAAATCAGGCAGCAATCGGCTCTGGCGTTCTCTTTAATTAATGCTTTGCTTTTTGTAAGTGTTACGTGGTTTATCAATCCGCTTTGTTTTTATCTTTCCCCCGTTGCCCTGGTAGTGATATTAGGATATAGTTTCACAAAACGGTTTACTGCTTTGGCACATTTTATCCTCGGAATGGGTTTAGCCCTGGCCCCTACAGGTGCTTACCTGGCTGTAACCGGGACTTTCGACTGGATTCCTGTAATCATTTCATTATCTGTTTTATGCTGGGTATCAGGTTTTGACATTATCTATGCTCTTCAGGACGATGAATTCGACCTTGAAAATCATCTGCATTCGATACCTGTAATGCTTGGCCGGAAAAAAGCGTTGAATTTGTCGCTTGTACTACATATTTTAACAGCATTGCTTCTGTTTACGGCAGGTTTTATAGGTGATTTTAAGACTATTTACTGGATCGGGCTGGGGATATTTTCAATTTTATTATTCTACCAGCATACAATCGTAAAATATAACGATCTCCGGCGGGTAAACGTTGCTTTCTTCACCCTGAATGGAATAGCAAGTGTTGTTTTCTCGGTATTTGCAATTACTGATCTTTTGCTTTAAGATCGGCATCTTTTTTTGTTCCGGATTTTACAGCAGCCAGAATCGCTTCATCGAATTGCATCTTATCTGCCGGATGAAACTCAAAATTTATGGGAGTGTAGAAGATTGGCAAATCCCCTAAAATAGCCTCGGCCTCAGCATTCTGCAGGCGTTTCGCATCTTTCTCCGTAGTAACTATTATCTTTCGCTTGGTTGGCAGGTTTTTAAACTTGTCTTTAATGAGTAACAGGTCTTTTTCATTGAATTCATGATGATCAGGAAATTCCATTAATTCCAGGTCGGTGCACATCCGGCGAAGGTATTCCTGCATGGGTCCTGGATTGCCTATACCAGTCACCATTATGATTGAATATACATTTTCGTTTTTTGCGGAATACTCACACTTACTCGCATAAACCAGCTCAAACGGAAGATAGTTGATGTACGAAAAGCAGACTAATTGCCCGGGATAAGGCTTAATTTCTTCCAATAACTGTTTTCGGACAATAGGAGAAAAAATTCTCGGCGTTTTTGTAACCACTATAATATCAGCACGCTTACGGCCTGAAATTTGCTCGCGCAAGCGCCCAAATGGAAGAAGCCAGTCTTTTGTGAAAAGTTTGAAATAATCGGTAACCAGTATGGATAACGCCGGTTTTACATACCTGTGCTGAAAAGCATCATCAAGTATAACTATTTCAAGATCAGGTACATCTTTAATCAGGTTTCGGATACCTTCTCTACGGTTTTCACAAACTGCAACATTAATATCTGTAAATTTATGAAGGTATTGTACGGGCTCGTCACCAAGGGTTTCTACGGTTTCATTTTCACCAGCAAGCCGGTATCCTTTAGTTTTCCGTTTGTACCCACGACTAAGTGTAGCAATATTAGTATTCGCGTCTAATATCCGTATAAGATATTCAACCATTGGAGTTTTACCGGAACCTCCGACAATAAGGTTGCCAACAGAAATTACGGGAATATTGAATTTTTCGGATGGAAATATTTTAACGTCAAATAGTTTATTACGGATTTTAATTATTAATCCGTAAAGTACTGCAAAAGGGAAAAGTAAAAATCTAAATGCTTCCACGTGATAAAGATACTAACAAAATTTTCAGCTAATCTAATATTAAAAATCAAAAATAGTTAAAAATCCCTGAAATATTGATTTTCTAGAAGAAAATTCAATAAAAAAAGAATGGTTTTACGCTACAAACTTATATTAAATTTGCTCACACACGGCTTTTTATTTAATTTTACACATTAAGAATACACAATAGAATATGGTCCTATCCGAAATTACAACATATCTGAATTCCCAATTCCCGCTTGCTCTACAGGAAAGTTATGATAATTGCGGATTGTTGATCGGCAATACGGATGCTGAAATTACCGGTACTTTAATAAGCCTCGATATTACAGAAGAAGTTTTGGATGAAGCTGTTAAAAAAAAATGCAACCTGATTGTTTCACATCACCCATTGATCTTTTCAGGAATAAAAAGCCTTACCGGCCGAACTGATACCGAACGCCTGGTTATCAGGGCTATCAGGGAAAATATTGCGGTTTTTGCTCTTCATACTAATCTCGATAATCATCACGAAGGGGTAAATCAATTTTTGTGCAGCAAACTTGGAATTCTAAAACCAGAAATCCTTAAACCTTTGCCGGATAAACTTCGGAAACTTGTAACTTTTTGTCCTGAATCCCATGCCACCCAGGTTCGTGATGCCTTATTTAATGCAGGTGCAGGGCATATTGGCAATTACGATTCTTGCAGTTACAGTTCCGAGGGTGAAGGAACATTCAAAGCTTTGCCCGGCGCAAATCCGTTTGTAGGCAAACCAGGGAAATTGCATACTGAACCCGAGTTACGCATTGAAACGATATATCCTGCATTCCTCGAAAACAATATTATTGCAGCCCTAAAACAGGCGCATCCCTACGAAGAAGTTGCTTATGATATTTATCCTCTTACCAACAAACATCAAAGTCTTGGTGCCGGCATGATAGGAACACTTCCTCATGCAATTGATGCCGAAGAATTTTTAATTTCAGTGAAAGAAATTCTTCACATCGGATGCATTCGTCATACTAATTTAAAAAATAAAAAAATTCAGCGGATTGCTGTATGTGGTGGTTCAGGAAGCTTCCTGATAAACGATGCAATATACTGTAATGCTGATATATACATGACAGGAGACATCAAATATCACGACTTCTTTATCCCTGAAAACAAGATGATATTAGCTGATATAGGACATTTCGAAAGCGAACAATTCACAAAAGAACTGATATATAACTTTTTAAAGAAAAAATTTACTACTTTTGCACTCTTTATTTCCGGAACCATTACCAATCCGGTTAATTATTTGTAAATCAACATAAAACATCATAATCTGCTATGGCAAAAAGTGTTGCTAAACCAGCTGAAACAATCGGTGAAGAGAGCCTTAAGGCATCAAATGCGGTTAACACAAGCGAAACTGTTGAAACTCCTGCTCCTGTTGAGCACGCAAAAGATGAAACAGAAATTTCGATTGAGAAAAAGCTAATTGCTTTATACACTCTTCAGCAAAATGACTCAAAGATCGACCGTATAAAAATTGTTCGTGGGGAGTTACCACTTGAAGTGGAAGACCTTGAAGATGAAGTTGCAGGTCTAGAAACCCGCATTGACAATTATATTTCGGAAATCGAAGTTCTTGACAAGCAGATTGCCGATAAGGTATTAGCTATAAAAGAGAGTCAGGGATTAATTAAACGCTACGAAGAGCAGCAAAACAATGTAAGGAACAACCGCGAATATGATGCGCTCACCAAGGAGGTGGAATTTCAGAACCTCGAAATACAACTTGCTGAAAAACGAATCCGCGAATTCACTGCTCAACTTACCATGAGCAAGGAAGAAATAGAAAATGCACAACACGAACTGAGTGACCGCAGAAATGATATGGAAGCCAAGCGTAGCGAGCTTACTGATATTGTTGCCGAGACTGAACTCGAAGAAAAAGAGCTCAACAACAAATCAGAACAACAACAACGGTTGATTGAAGAAAGATTGCTGATCGCGTACAAACGTATCCGCAAGAATGCACGCAACGGACTGGCAGTTGTACCTGTTGAACGCGATGCATGTGGTGGATGTTTCAGTTATATTCCTCCTCAGCGTCAGCTCGACATTAAACTTCACAAGAAAATTATCGTTTGCGAATTTTGTGGCCGTATACTCGTAGATAAAGAGCTGGCGGATTCACTTAATTAATTAAGGTATACCTTTTAAGAGGCTTTCCGGTATTCCGGAAAGCCTCTTTTTTGTTTCCATTACAATAAAAACCACTTTATATTATCTAGCCGCCTTCATAATATAATAGCATCTTCAACCAAACTCTTAAAACAACGAAGGCCGCCCTATTCAGACAGCCTTCGATAATTCCTGAAAATTAATTAGTATTCAGAATACATTAAAATTCTACCAGCAAACATCCGAATGAGCTGCAATATAAATTTTACCAGACAATCCTGTGATTGTGTATGAATCAGTATTTACTCCAGTCAAGCCTTCATGTTTATATGGGAATTGTCCGGGCGCAGTTGTCCATTTGTTGTTTTTCTTTGCCAGGATATCGTTCCCAACATACAAATGTGTAGCAGATAAACTAACGTTGCTACCCATATTAAAAGTAATTGTAGCAGTTGGAGGAGCATATACAACATTCAAAGTACCAACTAAGGTGCCTTTTTGAATATCGCATTGCCCTGCTCCGGCATAAATCGGCCAACTGTAAGTACCTGCTCCGATAGGTCCGTTTGACCATCCCCAGTTATTGGATGTAACACCAGGAATAGCAAGGAAGCAGTTTGCTAAATTATTACCAAAAGCATAGGCAGTCTCACAAGAACTATTACCACATCTTTGTTTGCAGTAATCCAGATAAAAACCATACGATTTTAATGCTGTTTGAGCTTTAGCTGTAACTCTGGTGTACCCCGCGACATCTTTAACCTTAATGTCTGCGATAGCTACAATAATAAAACAATCAGGCAAAGTACTCAATGGAATTACTTGCGTATGATTAAGTATTCTTGGCCTGGGGTATTTTATGTATGGGAAATATCCGGGGTGAAAATATCCTGTTCCATCCGGATTAACGGTATTAGGTAACCCGGGAACAGTCATGCTTGTCAAACCTTCAGGTGTTCCCGCATAAACAAAGATACTTTCAATCGAATCGCCAGGATTCGCTTGATACGTAACATACAGATTAACTAAATCGTTTCCAACTGTAACTGTTCCATAAGAGACAGATGTATTAAAAACTATCCCTGTTGGAGTGGCAACTCCTGTTGGATACAAATTGGCCAGCAATTGGTTACCACAAGGCGAATAAACAATAGTTGACTTAACATCAATTCCAGCTTTATTTGCAGCTGAATTACTTGAATCATCTAGCACTTCCGATTTTTGACATCCGATAAATAATACCGGCACAACAAACAGCAGATAAAGAAAACTTTTAAATGGTTTTTTCATGGTTTTTGGTTTTAGAG
Organism: uncultured Bacteroidales bacterium; assembly: GCA_903879715.1. Classification (GTDB taxonomy): domain Bacteria; phylum Bacteroidota; class Bacteroidia; order Bacteroidales; family UBA4417; genus UBA4417. The sequence continues at coordinate 41,205 of CAIRMR010000027.1, read as the reverse complement.
TTCAATTTTATTAAAATGACTGGAACAAATAGGACTTGCTGTATTAAATTACAATAAAGAATAGTTGATTGCAAATACAATCAACTATTGTGCCTGAACTATTATCTGTAAGTCAATCAACTAAATAGCAATCAATTGACTGAAAAATACCATATATTTATTTCATTTTGAAAAAAAAATGTCCCTTTTACGCAAATATTTCTTGGTTAAAATCTTGCCTCTTCCTGCCTATGTTGCCACTCATTTTCTTTTATAGTTTTTAGTATTGGATGTTAACTCGATTGATTTTAATATTTGGAGTAATATTGATTGAATTCTGCCTAAAACCGGGTTCTGAATAATAAAATTATCAGGAAACCGGAAAAACAGATAATCATGCCATTTTGTTAATAAAACCAGGCAAATAAAAATAAGTTTTTACTCGATTTATAGAAGAACAGGGATTTATAAGAAATAATTTCGGATTTTTGTATTTTAAAGTCTCTTTCCCTGGTCAAATGAAACAAACTCTGATTATATTAATTTTATTTTTTGTTTCAAGCAGTATCCAGGCCTCCTTTACTTTTAATGATAACTGTAAACAGGCTTACTCCGAAATGATGTGTCTGCGTTTTGATGGAGCCGGTGCCAGGATGCAAACAGAGAAAAAAATAAATCCTGATAACCAGGTTCCTTGCATAATAGAGAATTATATTGATTTTCTGAAAGTCTTAATTGGAGAAGAAGAGAAAGATTATAACTTTCTGAAAAGCAAAAAAGAGCAACGCTTGCAGAAACTTGCGGCAGAAGGTAAAGATTCACCCTGGCACTTATACAGCCAGTCTTTAATTTACCTGCAATCAGGAGTTGCCAGGATAAAATTCGGAGAATATGTCAGTGCAGGCCTCGATATTAACAGGGCATACCGCCTGTTGATTGAGAACCAGCGCAAATTTCCTGATTTTGTTATGAACAAAGCAGGTCTTGGCATACTACATTCCCTTATTGGCACTGTGCCTGTTAAATACAAATGGGCAGTAAATTCACTTCAATTTGAAGGCACTATTCCCGAAGGTAATGCCGAGATTGCCGGAGCTTACCGGCAATTGTCTTCCGATCCGCAACTTAGCTTTTTATTACCCGAAACGGTTTTTCTGCTCACGTTTGTAACACTGAATCTTTCGGCTGATATACCCGCAGCGCTGAACCTGGTTGAAAAATTTAATACGTCAACACTCAAATCAATTGTTAATGAAAGTCCATTACTGATATATTCTTTTGCAAACATTTATTCCAGGGCAGGTGAAAACGATAAAGTGATTCAGTTAATTACGGAAAATCCACGCACTCCTGATATGTATCACTTTCACTACCTGAATTATATGCTGGGGGTGGCAAAGCTTAACCGCCTGGATAAAGATGCGTGTTACCCGCTATTGAGTTTCCTGGGCAGCTTCAAAGGGAAAAATTATATCAGGTCGGCATATATGCACCTTGCATGGTATTACCTCATTCAAAATGAGCCTCAACAATACAACATTTATATAGAACGCATAAAACTCAGGGGGAACGACCAGGTTGACAACGATCGGGAAGCACTGGCCTTTGCAACTAAAAACAGTAAACCGGATATGCATCTCTTAAAAGCGCGACTTCTGTTCGATGGCGGATATTATGCCCGTGCCAGGCAGGAACTTGATGCATTTAAACCAACAGATATTAAAACCGGGCTCGAAAATATCTACCGACTTGGCCGTATTTATCATAACTGGGGCAAAACGGATGAAGCTATTTCCTGTTATTTAGAGGCCATAAAGAAAGGTGAAAATCTGCCGTATTATTTCGCAGCCAATTCATCGCTTCAGCTCGGCATCATCTATGAGAAACGGAATGATTTTGTTCAGGCAAAAAAATACTATTTAAAAGTGTTGGATATGAATTTTGACGAATACCAGTTCAGCATCACCAATAAGGCCCAGGCAGGTTTGAACAGGATAAAAGGGAAATAGTTTTTTGAGACAAATTTGATTCTGGCATAGTGATTCACAGTTTCATGTTTCCGGGGTTCAGTTGTAATTGCCTAAATCGCAATTCACAAATCAAAAATCGCAAATATTCTTTGTAGCAGGTCGCCTTTCCGCTTGTCACCCCACACTTCGTCTTCTTCTACCTCTCAATTTGAACTAATACGTCCTACCTCTTCCCTGGTTTAAACTGTGATACTTTCAGAATATGCTTTGCATCCGTATCTTCCATCAGTTGTTTCAAGGAAATATTATCTGCTTCCCGCATATAAGCCCTCACTATTTGCCAACCCACATAAGCACCTAACCTTCCGGGCGATTCAGCAGCAAAACCGGAGGTAAACGGGGCATCCGTCATCATCTTCGAAACGCCTTGCGGATCCGACGAAAACAGCAACTGGTGTTCAATAATAAAAGCCCAAATGCTGCTTTCATTCCTACTACTCCAGTCAAGTTGAGCAAATGAATATCCTATTTTCAATTCATCTTTTACATCAGGTAGAGTAACATCAAGAAAGTACAAGGCTTTCCCTGCCAAAATCATCTGATCCAGGAGTGTATTGCTTTTCCCATCCATACGCACGAGGTTATCAGAAACAGCCAGCATACATTGAGGTAAAATATGCTCAGGAGTTAGACGATTGGCTTTGTATTTTGGAATTCCTGCTTTGGGATAAACCGCTGCATCACTACCCAGGAAAATATCTAATCCGATCGCCATTGCAGTATCTGAATAATATACTGGATTGTCGATATCTAATCCCGAAACATAGGTAAACACATGAGGAACCGTCATTTCCGGATAAGATTGTCGTAAGCGGTTAAATGCACCCGTCAGATCATTTTCAAGAAAAGTAATATCCGGATATTTTTCAACAGTCAGATCAAATAATTCCCTGATATTGGGATCATTTATAAAATTATAGATCCTGAGTATATTCATTGTATCCTGCCATTGATTGCCAAGAAAGTAAGAATAATCCGGATAAAGAGTAGCCATTCCCTGTCTGAGATGTTTTTTATCCAGCCCGAAAAGCGCTTTTTCGTATCTCTTTATTACAATTTTACTTTCCGGAACATTTGTGTTTAGTTGAGAGGGCATTGTTACTTCCGGATTCTTGTTTTTACAGGCTTGAAATGCAAGAATCAGGACTACAGGCAAATAGATGAAATACTTACTAAAAAGAGATTTATTCATACTTAACTTATTTTCTATGAACCAGGCTAAAAAAGTTTAACCCCCAGGCTGACATTAAACATGTTGTTCTTCATTTGGAGATTACTTTCACCGTTATACATATTATCAATTCCTAATTCGTAACGCACATCCAGGGTCATGAAAAGCACATCGATCCCTGCTCCCATTTGTACCGACCATAAACTGTTTTTAATATCATCAGCTGATTGAATAGGCCAAAGCTCACTCATGTTTTCAGGATCAAGTTTTTTGTTCAGAATAAATGTATAAGCCGGACCGGCCATAATCCTCATATTAAAACCAGGCTTACTCACAAGCTTGACACCGATCAGGGCAGGGATTTTGAGTGACTGAACTGTTAAATCCTGGCTGCTGGCCGATAAACCGGCACCTTGATTCAGCGTGCTGGTAACCACCTGGTAATTTGCTTCAGGTTGAAAATAAACCTTCTTTCCGAGCCGTATAAATGCACCGACCTGGAATGAATTTTTAATACTGGATTGAACAGAGTCCAGGTTATCCGTTATTGTATTGGAGTTATATCCAATTTTAGGACCCAGGCTAAATACACCCTGTGCTATAGAAGCTGATCCACAGGTAATTACAAGTATTGCTAAAAGAATCTTTTTCATGTGTTTATAATTTATTTTTTACGGGTCAGATGGAATTATTAACAGCTTGCTTATTTTTACGGGTGTTAATGAGAACGCTTCGCTAGTTACTCACATCTTACTTATTTTAAAAGGTTTTCGTGAGCTAAAGGTTCGCCAGCAATAATCATCCCTCTGTGTGACAATTTATTGGCATGGCTCGTTTCATGTTTGTGTTTATTTATAGTGTTAGAACGATTGAATTACAAAGTTATTATTCATGAAGTAATTTCAACTGTTATTGCTTCCGGATAACTTATGTGTATATTTGTTTGTTGTTAACTCTTTAATTATACCGATCTTTGCAAATAATTATTCAAACCACTTATTCAAACAAAATGAGAACAAAAATAACTTTATTCCTACTATTATCACTTATCACCTTCGCTGCAAAAGCTCAGTATCCTCCTTATTATTTCGGGCTGAAAGCAGCTCCTCACATAAGCTGGATGAAACCCAACGTTGATACGTATGAAGGTGCAGGCGCAAAAATAGGTTTTGCATGGGGATTCATTGCTGAATTTAATTTTACCGAAAACCATAGCATAGGAACTGGTTTCAATATGCTTTTCGACGGAGGCAAATTAAAATTTCCAGCTAAACTAAATGAGGAAACCGGCACTATGACCAGGGATTATTCAATTAAATATATTGAGATTCCATTATCACTTAAAATGCGTACAAACGATATGAACGGCATGAGGTATTTCGGTCGGATCGGGCTTGGAAGCGCACTTAAAATCAGTGCAAAAAAAACCGATGAATTTACCCCTGAAGGTGGTTCTGTTGTAACAAGCAAAAAAATCAACGATGAAGATGTAGCACTATTTCGTGAATCACTCATTGTTGGGTTAGGGACTGAATTGGAAATCAAACAAGGTCCGAAACTGGGATTAGAGTTAACTTTCAACAATGGTTTCACCAATACCCTGTCAGGGAAAAATACGGCAGAGTCCTCCATAAGTGAAAAAGCAACCCTTAATTTCTTTGAACTAGCTTTTTCAGTTCTTTTCTAAAATAAAATATTTTTCTTTTTTCAGCCCGGGTATTCATCCGGGCTTTATTTTTGTATAAAAGTTACATCATGCGTATCGCACTCGCTCAACTAAACTACATTATCGGCGATTTTGACCTGAATACTGCCAAAATCATCGAAACTATTGGAAAATGCATTCAACAGAAGGCTGACCTGGTTGTATTCGCTGAACTTTCGGTTTGCGGTTACCCTCCACGTGATTTCCTCGAATTCGACGATTTTATCTCGAAAAGCAATAACGCGGTTAACGAAATAGCAAGCCATTGCATTGGAATAGCTGCAATAGTCGGAGCACCATCCCGAAATCCGGACGCAAAAGGCAAAAATCTTTTCAATTCGGCATGGCTCCTGGCTGATGGCAAAGTACAGGATATGGCAAATAAAGCATTGTTGCCTACTTACGATATTTTCGATGAATACCGCTATTTTGAGCCCAACCGGAAGTTCAACTGCATTACATATAAGGGAGTTAAAATCGCGCTCACGATATGCGAAGATATTTGGAACCTGGGTGATGATCCGCTTTATATATCAAATCCAATGGATATATTGGCTGCTCAGTTACCGGATATCATGATTAATATTGCAGCTTCTCCTTTCACTTACGACCAGCAGAAAACAAGGGCTGAAATCCTCAGGGCAAATACGGTACAATACAGGATTCCCCTGGTATATGTAAACCAGGTTGGAGCGCAAACTGAATTATTATTCGATGGAAACTCCTGCGTTCTCGATAGTGAAGGCAATACAGTATCAGTTTGTAAGTCCTTCGATGAAGATATTCGTATTGTAGATTTTAACCCCGAAAATAAAAAAATCACTTCAGATATACCAGTTGCAAATGAGGCGCTTTCGAAAACTCAACTTATTCACGACGCTCTGGTAATGGGCATCAGGGATTATTTTTCAAAAATGGGATTTTCGAAAGCAATACTCGGGCTATCAGGCGGAATTGATTCGGCTGTAACTCTTGCTTTAGCATCAGAAGCATTAGGACATGATAATGTATACGCAGTACTTTTACCATCCGAATATTCATCAGGCCATTCCATTGACGATGCTGTTGCGCTGGCCGAAAATCTGGGCTGTAAATACGATACAATAAGCATTAAAGACGGATATAATTCCGTACTTGGATCACTTCAACCTTATTTCAACAATTTGCCTTTTAACGTTGCCGAAGAAAATTTACAGGCACGGATCAGAGCGGTACTCTTGATGGGATTGGCCAATAAATTCGGCTATATTTTACTCAATACCTCCAATAAAAGTGAAGCGGCAGTCGGTTATGGCACTTTGTACGGTGATATGTGCGGCGGCATTTCGGTGCTGGGCGATGTTTACAAAACCGAAGTGTATGAGCTGGCAAACTATATTAACCGCGAATACGAAATTATCCCTCTTAATAGTATTACAAAACCGCCATCAGCCGAACTTCGTCCCGGACAAAAGGACAGCGACTCACTTCCGGAGTACGATATTCTCGATCAGATATTGTATAATTATATTGAACTTCGCCAAAGCCCGACTGATCTGGTTGAATCCGGATTTGATGAAGCTATGGTAAAACGTGTATTACGTATGGTAAATATGAATGAATGGAAACGCCATCAAACGCCCCCAATTCTACGTGTTTCACCCAAAGCTTTCGGACAGGGACGAAGGATGCCGATTGTTGGACGTTATTTATCATAAAAAGCGCGTAAAATTTTCAAAATATTGTTTTTGAACTCAATTAGATAAGCTGGTTACAAACAGCCTTGTCTGCAATTCTGCGTTAAATTTTGTCTTTTAATAATTTTGGTTGATTTTCTCCGGGTTATGATATTATTGTATATTTGACAAATTGAAGCTTGGATACTGAACGGAGTGCATTATCTAATATTTATGTAATGTTGTATAAATTTTCTATTATCCCCAAATATCTATTTACGATATTCCTGTCCATAGGTTTTCACCAATGTTTTTCGCAAAAATATGATGCTGAGCTAATTAACCGGCAGACTATTATAGAAGCATCTGACGGCAAACTGGTTGAAACCAATTTCTTCGAAATCCAGATAAACAATCGCAGTGGTGATAAATATACTGAGATTTCAATTCCGTTTAATAAATTAAATAAGGTTTCAGATATTGATGCTTCCATTTCCGACAATTACGGCATTGAAGTGAAAAAGCTTAAAAAGAGTGACATTATTGTGAAAAGTGAGAACTCTGCCATCAGCTTCTTTGATGATAATTACGTGAAGGAATTCACTCTCAGAAACAATACTTACCCTTATACTTTAAAATACTCATACCGGGTAGAAGCCAGCCAGTTTATATTTATAGCAGGGTGGTCCCCTGTAATCGATACCGATATACCAACCAGGGAATCCACACTCAACCTTAGCGTTCCATCAGGCTACCAAATAAACTATAATTGCAACCTGGTCGACCAGCCAAAAATAGATTCTATTCCCGGAGTTACTTATTATTCATGGCATGCCTCATATAAAAATCCTTTAAAACCAGAAACTTATTCACCTGCATTAAAGCAATTCTTGCCATCAGTTGTAATTGTCCCTAAACATTTCACCTCCGAACTCATTGATGGATCAACTGAAAGCTGGGAAGCATATGGTAACTGGAACCAGCTACTAATGAATGGATTAGACGACTTACCTCTTGCTGAAAAAAATAAAATTCATGCTTTAACAGATAGTATTAAGGATGAGAAAGAAAAAATCAGGATGCTGTTTCATTACCTCCAGGATGCGACCCGGTATATTCTTGTTTCAATTAAAACAAGCGGGCACAAACCTTATCCTGCCTCATATGTAGCCGAAAATAAATATGGCGACTGCAAAGCCCTGGCTAATTATTTCAAATCGTGTCTCTCAAAAATAAATATCAAGGCCTACTATACAACCATTAATGCCGACGACGTGATCGACCCGATAATCAAGAGTTTCCCTTCTCCACAATTTAACCATGCAATCTTATTTATTCCTTTAAAGCAGGATACTCTGTGGGTCGATTGCACAAGTAATCTCGCATTCGGATACCTGGGAACATTTACGCAAAACAGACTCGCTCTTGTAATGGATTTTAATTCAAGCTCCCTGATAAAAACCCCGGCCCTATCATTTGAAGAATTGCTGGAATCACGGAATATCAAGGTAAAATTAAATATCAATAAAACTATACAGGCGGATTTCATGAATACTTATCATGGAGACAAATATGAACTGTTTTCGTATGTTTTGACCGAATTGAGTGAATCAGAACGCGCACAATATATCAGAAAAAAAATAGCTGAGACCGGGCTGCAAATGGATTCCTATTCTATCGTTGCTCCTGAACGCGACAAGCCTGAAATAAATCTTAAATATACTGCCTCTTCAGATCAGCTATTAAAAGAATATGGAGATGAATCGCTCTTACAGATAATTCCTCTGGATTTTAAATTTCTTGAAGAACCGAAAAAAAGGAAATTGCCGGTACAGGTAAACTATCCTGTATATCTTATCGATACCATCGAATATGCAATTCCAGATTATTACCGAATCAATTCAGTTCCTAAAAACGCAACCATTAATTCAAAATATGGTGAATACCAGGTTGATTTCATGGTTAAAGATCAATCAGTAAGTGCAATCAAGAAGGTTAAGATTAATTCAGGATCATATCCTTTAGTTGAATATCAAAATTTCTACAACTTTATTTTAAGTATGGATGAATCTGAAAACTCATTTTATATATCCCTAACAAATAAATAACATGAAAAGTTTACTCGTCTTGTTGATTCTATTTTTAGGAAGTGTTCTGCAAGTTAATGCTCAGGATTATTTTAAGGATTTTGGGAAACTAAGCCCGGAACAACTCAAAATGACCTCGAGTAGCTTTGATCTGACTGCAGATGCCGTCGTACTTTTTGATGTAGGAAAATCACGTTTTGTAAGAACAGAATATGGATTTGATGTATTATTCGAAAGAGTTACCGGGATTAAAATTTTAAATGAAGCAGGTAAAAAATATGCTGAAGTATCAATCCCCTTTTACCAGGAAGGGACTATCCAGGAAAAAGTTGAAGTTACTAAAGCTGTAACATATACCATCGTTGACGGCACCTTAAAAAACACCATCTTACTGAATCCTAAAACCTGTTACGAAGAAAAAACGAGTGAAAACTGGAAAGCGCTTAAATTTGCTATGCCCGATGTGCAGCCAGGATCTATTATTGAATATAAATATACTGTTCTTTCACAATACCATTTTAATCTTCGGGATTGGGAATTCCAATGGGATATTCCTGTGCTTTACAGCGGCTATGAAGTCAGGATGATTCCGTTTTATGAATATACATGGGCTGTACAAGGACGTACATCACTTGATGAGTATACAAAACATGAAGATAAATTAGGACTTGAACAGGAATTCTTTGGCGCTAAATTTAATGATGTGGTTTACAAATTTGGGTTGAAAAACATCCCTGCTTTTGTTGACGAAGAATATACCCCTTCAAGGGAGGACGATATCATAAAAATTGATTTTCAGTTGTCGGCCTTTTACCACCTAAATGGTGCTAAAATCAAAATAATGACCACCTGGCCTGAATTGGTAAATGATTATCTGAAGAATGAAGATATTGGGAGATATATAAAAAAAAGCAAGAACAATGCTGACAAGGTATTAGATCCGGATTCTTTGGCTGGAAGAACTCAATTCCAGGTATTCAACTATATAGTAAATTATGCGAAAGATAATTTTAAATGGAATCACGAAAACAGTCAATTCGCCAATAAATCACCTGCTGATTTACAAAAAGATAAAATAGGGAACAGTGCAGCATTAAACCTATGGGTAGTTGGCGCTTTGCAGCAGGCAGGAATAGAGTCATACCCGCTTGCCATCAGTACACGAAAGCATGGTAAAATACACACAGATTACCCGTTCAGCAGTGCTTTTAATTCTGTGGTAGCTTATGCTGTTGTTGATGGAAAGCCAATACTGGTAGATGCAACAGACCCGTATTGCCCTAATACCAGGTTATCCATTCAATGCATGAACGATAAAGGTTTGTTGATAGATAAAGACAATATGAAGTGGATCAGTCTCCAAAGCCCCTCCGTTTCAACTCTTAGTACAAGTATTAAAATAGATTCAATCGGGAAAGACCAACATGCGACTGTTATAGAAACAGCCTTAGATTATGAAGCTCTTTACTATAAAAACAGATATGCGAATGATAAGGATCTCATCCTGACAGATTTGAGTAAAAAGATGTACCAGGTGGATGAATCTTCACTCAAATTCAGGTATGATCTGGACAGGTCACATCCATACTCATATTTATACCGCCTGAGTAACAAATCAGAAATTATTAACAGTAAAATATATGTTCAACCTTTTCTAAGAGAAGTTTTCCACGAAAATCCTCTTACGCAGAAAACCCGCACTTATCCGGTTGACATAACGTACCCTGTTATCCGGACTTATCGCTCAGAAATTGTTATACCCGAAGGCTATAAGATTGAGTTTATTCCGGGAAACAGTTCACTAAGCGACGAACTATTTGATCTTGAATATTCCGTTATGCAGAACAGCAACAACGTTATAGTTTCACTTTCATATTCATTTAAGAAGTCCGTTTATCCACCTGAAGAATATGCGAGAGTTAAAACAATGTTCGACAGAATTGTAAAGAAGGGTTCCGAAAAAATTGTACTTGTCCTGAAATAAAAAATGACCATGCATGTTATTGCATGATCATCATTTTACTTGGTTGGGAATCAACTATCCGTAGGGATAAAGCTAATATGCTTCAGGATTTACTTTTTGTTTCCGGGATTGACAACCGGAGAGCCTGATTTAAGCTTCAATAGTTATTCCTTTCGGTACAATACCGGAATTACATATTTATTGCTTCTACCGATTTGACTTCCGGAATTGCTTTTTTCATAGCATCCTCAACACCATTCTTCAGTGTCATCCTGCTGAACGGGCATGAACCACAAGCTCCGTGAAGCTCCACATTTACCACGTTATCGCTTGTAAGTTCCACGAAACTGATATCTCCGCCGTCAGCCTGCAGGTATGGACGAATCTGTTCAATTACGTTGCGTACTTTGGTTTCTAATTCTAACATTTGCTTTTGTTTTATTGGTTGATTATATTTTTAGTTATAATGTTTGTCTAAATCTGCTTATGATTTAATCTCTACAATTTGTGTAGGATCAAGATTAGCATTTCGAATAGCTATCTGTTGAGCAACCGACTCTGCAAGCTGACGGAAAGCTAAAGCGACAGGGCCATCATCAAGCATAGCAACAGGGTTTCCGGCATCACCCGATTCGCATATGCTTTGTACAAGTGGAATTTGCCCTAGCAGTGGTACACCTATCTCTTCAGCAAAGCGTTTTCCGCCTTCTTTTCCAAAGATATAATATTTGTTTTCAGGTAGTTCGGCAGGTGTAAACCAGGCCATGTTCTCAACCAGGCCTAATACCGGCACTTTTATACTATCGGTAGTAAACATATTGTATGCCTTGCGGGCATCGGCAAGAGCAACTTCCTGTGGAGTAGTAACAATGGCTGCCCCGGTAACAGGTACTGTCTGTACAAGCGTTAAATGAATATCACCGGTTCCGGGCGGCATATCAATAACCAGGTAATCAAGTTCACCCCAATCGCCACCGGTAAGCATTTGCGTGAAATAATTGGAAGCCATAGGGCCACGCCAAACCAGAGCTTTGCTTGGGTCAACGAAGAAACCTATGGAGAGCAACTTAATCCCATATTTCTCAATGGGCTCAAGTATTGTTTTCCCGTTTTCCTCCCGTGCCGAAGGACGTGCATCAACCAAATCGAACATTAGAGGAACTGAAGGCCCATAAATATCAGCATCCAACAATCCCACCTTTGCGCCAAGTTTTGATAAGGATACAGCCAGGTTGGCTGCAACAGTTGATTTTCCAACTCCCCCTTTTCCGGAAACTATTGCAATAATATTTTTAACACCTTTCAGCATGGTATCGTCAGCACCACGGCGTGTAGTAGTTCGTGAAGTTAATTCAACCTCCACTTCCGCATACGGATCAACCCTTCCCTGAATGGCTTTCACACAGTCATTCTTCATTTTATCCTTCATCGGACAGGCAGGTGTAGTAAGGACTAATTTCAGGCTTACTTTATTCCCGTCAATCTGAACATCCTCAATCATACCCAACGATACAACATCTTTGTGTAAATCAGGATCATGAACAAATTTCAATGCATTGATTACCTGCTCTTTAGTTATTGACATTTTTCTATTCCTTATTTTTATTTAGAATGCGTAAAGATAATTTAAATACTGATATGTGGTAAGGAAATGTAAATTTTTATGATTTCCCGTGTGCACACCCGCAGGGTGTCTGACACGGGAAATCAGGTTCGGCTAAAAAAATGACAAAAAAATGTTTTCTGTGTCAGACACCATGCGGGTTTCTGTATCAGACACCATGCGGGTGTTTTAGTGTCAGACACCCTGCGGGTGTTTTAGTGTCAGACACCCTGCGGGTGTGCAGACACTAAAAACCCCCACTCCGAAAAAAATCATCCGGGTGGGGGTAATACAAATAATGTACTTAATGGTTTAAACTGATATGAAATTACCGGATAAACAATAGTTCACGGTATTTAGGCAGCGGCCATTTTTCATTATCAACAATCAATTCGAGTTTATCAATATGATAACGGATTTCATCTAAGTAAGGGAAGATCTTAGTTGCATAGTCAATTGCTTTTTCACGTGCATCTTCTATCAAATTTGCCTGTTTTCTGGCCTCAAGCATTTCATTCACCTTGTCCTCAATGTTTTCGATATGATCCGAAATCTCTTTGATCAGCTTAAGACGTCGTGATGCCAAAACATCATATTCAGCAGCGCTATAAAGATTTTTGAGACCTTGGGTACTGTTGATCAGCATAGCCTGGTACTCGATTACGGTAGGAAGAATATGATTCATAGCAAGGTCACTGAAAACACGGGCTTCGATCTGAACTTTCTTTGCATAAAGGTCATTACGGACTTCATTGCGGGCTTCCATTTCAACGTCATTGTAAACTTTGGCACGTTTGAAGAGTTCGCGTGATTTCGGCGTTAAAAAAGCATCGTAGATAAGTGGAACTATAGCTTCGCAGTCGAGGCCACGTTTTAGTGCTTCTGCTTTCCATTCATCACTGTATCCATTTCCATCGAAACGAATGGCTTTTGATTTTTTAATTAAGCGACGCAGAACCTGTAAAATGGCTTCATCTTTTTTAACTCCTTTTTCAATAATAGCATCCACTTCTACTTTAAAATCAAGCAATTGAACTGCCAAGGCTGTATTAAGCGCTATCATAGCAGACGCACAGTTTGCGGATGAGCCAACAGCGCGGAATTCGAAACGGTTACCTGTAAAAGCAAACGGTGAAGTACGGTTACGGTCGGTATTGTCGAGCAAAATTTCCGGTATCTTACCAATATCGAGTTTAATTGCTGTCTTTTCTTCAGGCGACATTTTCTCGTCAGTAACTTTCTGCTCGATTTCATCAAGCATCTTCGTTAACTGCTGGCCAAGAAATGCCGAGATAATTGCAGGAGGCGCTTCGTTGGCTCCCAACCGGTGCTGGTTGCCTGGAGATGCAATGGAGGCTTTAAGTAAGGCGTTGTTATCGTGCACTGCAACCAGTGTATTAACCAGGAAGGTAAGAAACTGAAGGTTCAACCTTGGAGTTTTTCCGGGTGACAAGAGGTTTACACCGGTATTGGTTGAAACCGACCAGTTGTTATGTTTTCCTGAACCGTTAATTCCGGCGAAAGGTTTCTCGTGAAGAATAATTTTAAAATTATGCTTGGCTGCAACTTTACGCATAACCATCATTACCAATAGGTTATGATCATTTGCCAGGTTAGTCTCCTCAAATATCGGAGCTAATTCATACTGGTTAGGAGCAACTTCGTTGTGGCGTGTTTTAACCGGAATTCCAAGCTTATACGCTTCATATTCCATATCTTTCATAAAAGCTAAAACACGGCTGGGTATTTGTCCGAAATACTGATCTTCCAACTGCTGATTTTTAGCGGAAGCGTGACCCATTAAAGTACGGTCAGTAAGTACAAGGTCCGGACGAGCGTTATAGATGGCTTCGTCTACAAGGAAATATTCCTGTTCCCATCCCAGGTTACTGTTAACACGGCTGACATCTTTATCAAAATACTGACAAACTTCAACAGCAGCTTTGTCCAGGCAATGGAGAGCCTTTAAAAGTGGTGTCTTATAATCGAGAGCTTCGCCGGTATAGGAAATAAATATGGTAGGGATAATAAGAGTATCGTCCATAACAAATGCAGGTGATGAAGGATCCCATGCAGTATATCCGCGGGCTTCGAAAGTATTACGAATTCCGCCGCTCGGGAAACTTGAGGCATCCGGTTCCTGTTGAACAAGCAGAGCGCCTGAGAAAACTTCTATGGCAGTTCCACGTCCGGTAGGAACTGTAAATGAATCGTGTTTTTCTGCTGTGTTTTCAGTTAATGGCTGAAACCAGTGAGTATAGTGAGTAGCTCCCAGGCTCATTGCCCAGCTTTTCATTCCCATTGCTATCTGGTCAGCTAATTTCATGTCAATACGTTTGCCATGATCGATGGCATCGAGAACAGCTTTGTTAGCATCTTTAGGAAGATATTTTTCCATTTTGATCCTGTCAAAGACATTTATTCCAAAATAATCAGAAATTTTCTCACCAGGTATAGTTACTTCAACTGGTCTTCTTTTTAGTGCATCTTCCAATGCCTTGAAACGTAAGGTTGCCATAGATTTGAATTTTATTAATTTTCTGCAAAAATAATACTTTTTTGTATAATCATCACATTTTTTAAATATATTAACTGATTATTATATTTTTTTTATCACTACCCCCTATTTTTTTCTACGTTATAATCATAATTATCATATTTTTTTCATTTAGGAAATATTTTCACACAGATTATATCATCACAGGAATAAACACATTTTTCATTTGAAATGATTCTGGCAAGCCAAAGCAGAACATTTCTGACGTATAAAAAAAATAAAAATCAAGGATTTATTTAGGAGTGAAAGAAATTATCAATGGATACAGAACTATCAATTCAGATACTATGACCAACCATCTCATTTCTGATAAAAATAATTTTCACCTATTAATACCTATAAGGCGAGCTCGCTTGATGGATCCCAATAAATATCTTTAAAATTAATGATCTGATCATTTTCAATAACGATGCCTTCACTTTCCAAAAGTTGCTGCATGGTATCCTGTCCACCAAAATGATGCTTGCCGGTGAGTAATCCATTCCGATTGACTACCCGGTGAGCCGGAATATGCTGAAGCATTTGATGTGAGGCATTCATAGCCCATCCAACCATACGGGAAGAACCTCCGGTTCCGAGGTAGCTGGCAATAGCGCCATACGAAGTTACCCTTCCGTAAGGAATCAGTTCCACGACAGCATACACTTTTTCGAAAAATGAAATTTCAGCCGTCATAGTATTCTATCATGTAACTTAGGTTGAGGTTAGGGCAGAGGTTAAGGCCACTCAACCTTAACCTCTACCTTTACCTTTACCTTTTTTGAAGTCATATTCAGGATATCCTTTTAGGGCTGAATAGCTCATGTTAATTGAAGGGCTGTTAATGAAAAACTAAATTACAACGTAATTCGGAATAAACAGTGAGAGTATGAATACAGTATGTTATTTTTACACTTCACTAAGCATAAATCTAAGGTACTTTATAGTCAACCCCTGTTCGAGCCATATCTTTTCGTAATGAGTCTGCACATCGATCACATCCTTAACTTCAGGATCGGCTGGATTTGCATACAAATCACTGTTCTCATATAAAAGGTGGTGATTGCTTTCTTTTATTACTTCTAAAGTATAGTTATAAAACATATCATTATCCGTCTTCAGATGGATAATTCCGCCCTGTTTTAACACTTGACGGTACCGCGCAATGAATTCAGGAGATGTAAAACGCTTGCTGTGCCTTGGACTGTTAGGTTGTGGTTCCGGAAAGGTGATCCATATTTCGTCTACTTCAGCTGTACCGAAAACTTTACCGATATTTTCAGCGCGAATACGCACGAAAGCAACATTCGGGCGGTTTTCGTCACTGCTGGTTTTGGCGCCACGCCACATTCGTGCACCCTTTTTATCAATCCCTATAAAATTACGTTCAGGATATTTATCGGATAAATCAACTGTGTACTCTCCTTTGCCACAACCCATTTCGATGATGACAGGATTGTTGTTGTTAAAAAAATCAGCATTCCACTTTCCGCGCAAAGAAAATCCGGAGAAAAGCTCTTCCCAGCCGGGTTGGAAAAAATGATTAAAAGTTTCATTTTCAGCAAAACGCTGAAGTTTCCTCTTAGCCAAGGTTATATGTTTTTTTGTAAAGACGTAATAGAAATGGGGGCTGTGAAAAGAATATCCTTAAACCCTAACCCTTTTGTTTTTTAAGAATCCACGATGAAGAAAATCCTGCTTTTTTCACTTCACCCAGTTGATTTTCGGCTTCCGTATAATCGGTGAAACTTTTCATGCTGACAATGTACAGGCCTCCTGATGTAGTATCCACGATAGTTGCAGGATATCCCTGTTGCTGAAGAGTACGGATAAGATTGAGTGCATTTTTATGATCGCGAAAGGCTCCGCCTATAATGAAATAATCCGGCTCTGTGCTAATGACGGCATCAGAAACAGGTTGTGCATCAGAATTATTGATTACAATCTTATTTTTTGCAAGTTCCGAATATGAAATCATTCCCGGATCGAATGAAATATTTTCTTCAGCCAAAATGCCCGCAGGCGATTGTAAAATGTCCGGAGTAACTTCGTTTTTTATTGGGAGAGAAACTGATTTAACAAAAGCGGTTTTCCCTGGGGTAGAACGCACCCACGAAAACATTCCTGTATAATTGTGAACATAGTTATCAATGATGTTACCATTGGTAGTACCCCAATATGCAAAAGCGATAAAAGGGGCAAGCACGGCAGCCCATTTCAGGGTTTCGGGAATTAAGCGATGGTATTTTGCTCTCTTTGATGAAAAATTTGTTAGTTCAATTTCAGGGACAATCAACTTTTCTTTTACAGCGGCTTTGGCATAAAATACTGGAAGACCAAATGAATCAGCATTGAAATTATGCTGTATTGAAGGCCTAAATTCCAGTTTACCGGAAGCGTTTTCAAAAATATCACCTATACCATCAAGAATAACTTTCTCACCTGCTTTTAAGGAGTCAAAACTTTTTTCAACCCATAATCTGATTTCGTACAAAGCTTCGCGATAGGAAATGCCCTCAACAGAGGAAATATAATTGGCAAGTTGCCCGTCGTTTCCTGATAAACCAGCGTTAAAAGCAACAGTTCCCGATGGTGGGCGGAATTCATACGTTGAATGAAGTGTTTGCGCGGGCCGGTAAGCTTTAATAAAGCCTCCTAAACCAGGAACAATCACACACTCGTGATGATACAGTAAATCCGCTATATGCTTTGTTATCATTGATATTTTTGAATTTTTGGATTGCTAAGATACTACAATCCATCCTAAATTATCAAGCTTTGTTAGTAAGTTTCAATAAATCCTCAGGGACATCAATGCCAACTGTCTCTATATCAGTAATAGCTGTATGAATATTGTATCCATGGTATAACCAACGTAATTGTTCGAGTGATTCAGCCAATTCCTGTGGCGCTTCCGGCAAATTTAAAATAAGCTGCAAAACTGATGATCTGTAAGCATACAACCCGATATGTTTGTAAAAACTCTGGTGGTCCAACCATGCATCCTGCGTTATTCCACGAACAAAAGGTATTGGAGAGCGGCTAAAATACATAGCTTTTCCGTCCTGATCGACAACGGCTTTTACAACGTTAGGATTAAGCAACTCCTCGCTATCTGATATTTTCCTGATCAATGTGCCGATTTTCACTTCCGGATTATTAAAAAGCGAAACTATGAGATCTATTTGTGAAGGATCGATAAAGGGCTCATCACCCTGAATATTGACAATCACATCATATGGGCAGTGGTTCATAAATGAAAGGTGCTCGACTACTTCGCCAATGCGTGAAGTGCCCGATATATGTGATTCAGACGTCATCATCACTTCTCCGCCACAATCTTTAACATGATTAAAAATGCGTTCATCATCGGTAGACACTATTACCCTGTCAAGCACTGTAGTTTTTAAAGTCTGTTCATACACCCGCATGATCATACTTTTACCTTCTATCATTACCAGCGGTTTGCCGGGAAACCGGCTGGAAGCATAACGGGCAGGAATAACACCTAACGTACTTATCGACATGATAAACAGAATAACAAATTGAAAATTAATAGGAGCGTGCAAAAATCACCCGCTGTTTCGAAGGCTCGCCGGTAAGGATGCATTTTCCTTCTTCCTGTTTCCCGTTAATCGGGATAAGTCGGATAGTAGCCTTGGTTTCATCCTTGATACGCTGTTCGGTTTCAGTTGTTCCATCCCAGTGGGCTGAGATAAATCCACCTTTCCCATCGAGCAAGGCAACGAACTCTTCCCATGTATCAACGCTGTTGGTATTTTCCTCCCGGAAATCATATGCTTTCTGGTAGAGATTTTCCTGGATACTTTCGAGTAAGTGGCTGATTTTATGTTCAATATCTGTAATCTGATAAACAGCTTTCTCAAGTGTATCACGACGGGCAACTTCAACGGTACCATTTTCAAGGTCACGAGGGCCTATTGCCAAACGAACAGGAACTCCTTTAAATTCATATTCATTGAACTTCCAGCCAGGTTTCTGTGTATCCCGATCATCATATTTAACGCTGATGCCAAGAGCTTTAAGTTTCTTTACAATACCATTGGCTGTTTCCGATATCTGAGCAAGTTGTTCTTCATTTCTGAAAATCGGAATTATTACAACCTGTATCGGAGCAAGCTTTGGAGGGAGGACCAGCCCATGATCATCGGAATGTGTCATAATCAGCGCTCCCATCAGGCGGGTGGAAACGCCCCAGGATGTAGCCCAAACATAATCCAGTTTATTTTCTTTACTCAGGAACTGAACGTCAAAAGCTTTGGCAAAATTCTGACCAAGGAAATGTGAGGTTCCGGCCTGCAATGCTTTGCCATCCTGCATCAGACCTTCGATGCAATAGGTTTCAACAGCACCGGCAAATCGTTCGTTTGGCGATTTTATCCCTTTCAGCACCGGCATTGCCATCCATTTCTCGGCAAATTGAGCGTAAACGCCTATCATTTTTTCAGTTTCTTCAACAGCTTCTGCTTCAGTGGCATGAGCAGTATGACCTTCCTGCCACAAAAACTCGGTAGTGCGCAAAAACAGTCGTGTACGCATTTCCCAGCGAACCACGTTAGCCCATTGGTTAATTAAAATTGGTAAATCACGATACGATTGAATCCAGGTACGGTAGGCATCCCAAATAATAGTTTCAGAAGTAGGGCGAACGATAAGTTCTTCTTCCAGCTTTGCATCAGGATCAACAATAACACCTTTTCCATCAGGTGACATTTTTAACCTGTAATGAGTAACTACGGCACACTCTTTGGCGAAACCTTCAACATGCGAAGCTTCTTTACTGAAAAATGATTTTGGAATAAAAAGCGGGAAATACGCATTCTGATGCCCTGTTTCCTTGAACATATCATCGAGAACCCGTTGAATTTTTTCCCATATAGCATAGCCATAAGGTTTAATAACCATACAGCCCCGAACGGCAGAATTATCAGCCAGTTCGGCTTTAATAACCAGTTCGTTATACCATTGGGAATAATTCTCTTCGCGTGTTGTAAAATCTTTTGCCATTTTGTAAATTGTGGTATGATAATTGTGCTTTTCAGAGTACTAATAGTCTACAAAATTACAAAAATTATCACTCTGTTTACAATAAAAACAAGCTTCTTAAGAAGCTATAACCATAAGGAGGTCGCCATGAAATACATTTTTATCCTTGCTACTGTTATGTTGGGCATGTCAGCATGTACCACCCAATACCAGGCTACCAATTACGACGATGTTTATTATTCGCCGAAAAACCAACCCCAGGCAACTAAACATGCGGTGGTTGTAAACACCCCTGAAACGGATGCAAACGCTTATAAAATGAACGAACAAGCTCCGACAGAGGCTAATACATACCAGGATACAACGTATTATGCCCAGGATCAGCAGAATGCGACTGAGAATAACGTAAATACAGAAAATGGTTATAACCAGGATGATTACTATGATTATGCGTATTCGGCACGCATCCGCAGATTTTATGACCCTTATGCTTACAATAGTTATTACAACGACTATTACACTAATTCATACTGGTACGATCCCAATCCATGGAATTACGGGACAAGCATCTATATGGGCTATAACTGGTGGGGTCCTTCATTTTCATTCGGATATAATCCCTGGTACCTAAATTCGTACTATGGATATGGTTATGGTTACGATTATGGTTATGGTTATGGCGGCTATGGTTATGGCAGCTATGGTTATAGCGGTTATATGAATGGTTATTATAATGGTTACTGGAACGGCTATTACGATGGAAGTTATTATAACAGCTATGATCAGAATTCATTTTATTATGGCCACCGAGGTTCAGTTGGAAGCACAAGTAATATAAGTGCCATTTCGCGCAATACTCTAAAATCCAGCGAGACGACTTTTGGTGAAAGATATGAGGCAAGAAATAACGGAGGAAGAAACATCGAGAAAAGCAGCATTGTAACCGGAACCGGTGAAAGCAGGACTTCAGTTACTACTCCTACCCGAAACACAATATCCACGGATGGTACAAAAAGCACTCTAACAAGAGGCACTGCCGCCCCACAGGATTCAAGGAACACCGCAACCAGAGCAACAGAGAACACCAATACACGTTACCAAAGCCCGGTTAACAGTTCAAACACGAACCGTACCAATACTTCCAATACTACTACCCAGAGACCTGGAACGACTACTCAAAGACCTGCAAATAGCAGCACTCAACCACAGAGGCAATACCAGTATATTTCGCCTAACCGTAGTAATCAGAATACCAATAATCAAAACAGAACCAATGCCAATCCGAGCAATGGACGAAGCACACAGCCTTACACATCGCCTGAGTACAATCGTCCAAGATCGGGCCAGGAATATACATCACCAAGTTACCGTAGTTCCCAGCCTTCAGGCAATGAGCAGAATAATAACACCAGGGTAACACCACCTTCGAACAGTAATCCTTCGCAAGGCAGCAACACCCGCACTTACACTCAACCTACTAATAACCGGCCGGCAACAAACACACGATCCAACGAGAATTACCAGGCACCACGAAATAACACCAACTCCCAACCTGCCCGCACAAATACTTATTCCGCACCTCAGCGAAGCAGCTCGCCTGCTCCATCGCGTTCGAGCGAAAGCTATACACCTTCGCGTAGTTCATCATCCGGATCAAGCGGAAGTTCTTCATCAGGGTCAAGCAGGAGTTCTTCATCAGGATCAAGCAGTGGTTCGTCCTCAGGATCAAACAGTGGTTCATCCTCAGGATCAGGTCACCGCAGGTAATTACTATCTTTTACTAACCAGTAAATTGAAATTTCTTAAAACCTGCACCTCTCAATAGGTTCAAAATTGGTGACGCCTTAAAGGTGGCAGGTTTTTTGTTGTCGAAAAAAAAATATACAGCTATGAAAAAGACATTTGCAATACTAATTTTAACCTTATTTTCTGCAACAATGTTTGCTCAGAATGAGAATGATGCGCTTCGCTACTCATTAATAAATTACAGTGGCACTGCCAGGTTTATGGGCATGTCAGGTGCTTACGGGGCACTGGGAGCTAATTTTTCCAGCCTTAGCCAGAATCCGGCAGGGATAGGGCTTTACCGCAAATCAGAATTTTCAATAACCCCTGTTTTGTCTTCGAACAATTCTGAATCCAACTACATTGGCAGTATGAATAGTGATGCCCGCACCACACTCTACCTGGCAAATATAGGCTATGTGATGTCAATAAAACTAAATGAAAACAACGCCAGCCATCTTAAACAGATTCAGTTTGGATTTGGAATGAACAGGCAGGCTATGTTCAATAACCGAACGCTGATTAATGGCGTAAATTCAGCATCTGACAGTACCCTGATGATGAAATATCGTGATGATGCTGACTATTCCGGCAGTGACAGAGCCAACCTTGATGATTTTGGTGCGGGCTTAGCCTACGACGCAAACTTGCTTTATATGGATAATAATGGTATCTGGCAAGTGGATATGCCTTATGGCCCACTTCAACAAACCAAATCCATTGAAACCCGGGGAGGAATAACTGAAACAGTTATCAGCGCAGGAACAAATTTTGACGACAAACTCTTTATGGGAATAACTTTCGGATTTCCGCATATAAATTACCAGGAAGAAAGCACCTACACGGAAAAAGATGATAATAATCTAAGCGCTGATCTAAAATCTTATACTCGCACGGAATATCTTAACACCAAAGGAACCGGGTTCAATTTCAAGTTTGGCTTTATTTACAAACCGGTTGACTATATCCGGATTGGCGGTGCCCTACATACTCCAACTGCTTACAATGACATGCATGACTCCTATGGCGCTACCATGACTTCCAATTTCGACTTACCTCCTATTTCCGGCAATCCCAGTACCCGTTTCGACGCCAGTTCGCCTGATGGGAATTATGATTATAAAATCACTACTCCTATGAGAGCCCTCGGTAGCCTTGCTTTTATCATCGGGCAACATGGCTTACTAAGCGCTGATTACGAACACATTGATTATTCATCCGCACGATTACGCGCCAGCGATTATACCTTTCAGGATGAAAACAACACCATTCGTACAACGTATACCACTGCCAACAATTTCAGGTTTGGCACTGAATGGAAAGCAGGAATGTTTGCTTTCAGAGGTGGGTATAGTATATATGGCTCACCCTATCAAAATGAAGGTATGTCAGGCTTAGGTTCACGCACCGGGTATTCCTTAGGTTTTGGAATTCAGGAAAAAGCCTATTTCCTTGATTTCTCCTACAATCATATGAGCTCGAAAGATTTGTATTACATTTACGGTTACGCTCCTGCTTCCAGCAACACATACAAAAGTAATTCATACAGTTTTACGCTGGGATTCAGACTATAATCCGGGTTTAATGAAACTAAATTAGTTTTGAATAAATATCTAAAAATCCTGCGATTGCGGGATTTTTTTTTGAATAATGTTGATAATTCTGGCAAATGAATTATTTGTCAAGGAATCATATTCAGACAAGTGAAAGTATTTATTGGCTTTCACAAAACCTTGTCCGCTACAGTTTGTTTAATTATTAATACAAATCGTTAAACTTGTACAATTAACAATGCAACTCAATATACCAGTTACCAGGCAAAAACGCGTTCTTATTGCAGGGGGCGGATTTGCGGGGCTCAAAATAGCCACTAAACTTGCTGACAGTGATTTCCAGGTCGTGCTTATCGACAAAAATAATTTCCACCAGTTTCAACCTTTGTTTTACCAGGTAGCCACTGCCGGCCTCGAACCCAGCGCCATTTCATTTCCATTGCGAAAAATATTCCAGAACTCAGAGAATGTCTTTATCCGGGTTGCTGAAATTACAGGTGTGAATACGGATAATAAAGAAGTTATAACCACACTGGGCACATTAAACTATGACATCCTTGTATTGGCAATGGGTGTAGATACCAATTTTTTTGGAATGAAGCATATTGCCCAATTTGCTATTCCTATGAAATCGGTAGGAGAAGCACTCAGCCTGAGAAATAAAATTCTGCAGAACTTTGAAGATGCACTTACAGAAGCAGATGCCGAAAAGAAAAAAGCGTTGCTGAACATTGTTGTTGTTGGCGGAGGGCCGACTGGTGTTGAAGTTTCAGGTACGCTGGCAGAAATGAGAAAGTTTATACTTCCAAAAGACTACCCTGAAATTGACTTCAGCAAAATGAACATTTACCTGGTAGAGGCAGGAAGCCGCGTTTTAGGTGGAATGACCGAGCAATCGGCGAGTCATGCCGAAAGTTATCTTCATAAACTTGGAGTAAATGTACTATGCAACGCGCAGGTGAGCGACTACGACGGAGAAAAAGTCAGTATTCTCAATAATATTCAGATTTCGGCAAAAACCCTGGTTTGGGCGGCAGGCGTCTCGGGAAGTCAAACTGCAGGACTTAATGCGGAGTTGTATGCACGTGGTAACCGGATTAAAGTAAACTCATTTAACCAGGTAGAAGGCTTTGAAGATATTTACGCCCTGGGCGATAACGCGTACATGACGGAAAGTAATTATCCCAACGGGCATCCGCAAATGGCGCAACCGGCTATTCAACAGGCAAAGCTGCTTGCCCTGAACCTTAACCGCCAGCAAAAGAATAAACCAATGAAGCCGTATCACTATTTTAACAAAGGATCCATGGCAACAATAGGTCGAAATCTTGCGGTGGTAGAACTGCCTTTTGTTCGTTTTTATGGATTTTTTGCCTGGCTCACATGGATGTTTGTTCACCTGATGGCAATAGTTGGTGTTAAAAACCGATTACTTGTATTTATAAATTGGTTCTGGAATTATGTTACTTACGATCAGTCGCTGCGCTTGATTTTAAAGCCGACGGTGAGGAAGAATGGGTGATGGTAAACCGTTAATCGTAAAATCGTTAATCGTAAATCGTAAATCGTTAATCGTAAAATCGTAAATCGTAAAATCGTAAAATCGTAAATCGTAAAATCGTAAATCGTAAATCGTAAATCGTAAATCATAAAATCGTTAATCGTAAAATCGTAAATCGTAAATCGTAAATCGTAAATCGTAAAATCGTAAATCGTAAATCGTAAATTGTAAATCGTAAATCGTAAAATCGTAAAATCGTAAATCGTAAATCGTAAATCGTAAATCGTAGATTGTCTAAATCAAAAATAGAGAATAGGTCAAAAACGCAGAATACGAAATAAATTTTCAGCTATCAAAAATATCGGGAAGCTGCATTCGGAGCGTTGTCATTTTTAATATCTCAGCTCGCTGGAAATCATTATAAACACTCCAGTTGGCAATTTCATCAAGTTTGCGGAAACATCCTACACATTTCCCCTTATGATCAAGCGTACACACTCCCCGGCATGGAGATTTTACATGGTTGTTAGATTCTTCGTGTGTATGTAACATGCTTAATTATTTATCTTGTAGAACGATTTATTTTATAAAAAGTTCATAGTGCAACTATAATTGGCACAAAGTAATCGATTTTTTATGGTATTCACGTATCCTATGATACTTTAAAAAGAAAATAATGTACTTTTAACCTGCTATTAAATAATTAGCTATGCTCGTTAAAACATTCGGATGCGCTATTCAGGGTATCACGGCTACAGTTATAACTATCGAAGTCAACGTCGATCAGGGGATACAATTTTCTATGGTTGGATTGCCCGACAATGCGGTTAAGGAAAGCCACCAGCGGATTGAAGCTGCGCTACAGAATATCGGTTATAAGTTTCCACGAAAGAAGATAATAATCAATATGGCCCCGGCTGATATCCGTAAAGAAGGATCTTCGTATGATCTTCCAATTGCTATCGGGTTATTGTCGGCTTCGGAACAGTTAATTACCGAAGTGCTGGATAAATATATAATTATGGGCGAACTGTCGCTCGACGGCAGCCTTCAACCCATAAAAGGAGCCTTACCAATTGCCATTGAGGCCCGCGATAATGGATACAAAGGTTTTATTCTTCCGGCAGTAAACGCGCGCGAAGCCGCCATAGTTAATGACCTTGAAGTTTTTGGAGTAGAAACGCTGAACGAGGTCATACAGTTTCTGGAAGGCAGCCTTCAGCTTGAGCCCACCATTGTTAACACACGCGAAGAATTCTATTCACATCTCGATAGTTACGAATTCGACTTCAGTGATGTTAAAGGCCAGGAAAACATAAAACGCTCGTTGGAAATAGCGGCAGCAGGCGGTCATAACGTAATTTTGATCGGGCCTCCCGGTTCCGGGAAAACCATGCTGGCCAAACGGCTTCCATCCATTTTACCCCCGCTCAATCTTCACGAAGCCCTCGAAACCACCAAGATACATTCTGTTGCAGGTAAGATGGAGCACGAAACAGCACTGATCAGCATCAGGCCATTCAGAAGTCCGCACCACACCATTTCAGATGTAGCGCTGGTCGGTGGCGGAGGAAATCCGCAACCCGGGGAAATTTCCTTAGCAAATAACGGCGTTTTATTCCTCGACGAATTGCCTGAATTTAAACGTACAGTTCTGGAAGTTCTCCGCCAGCCCTTGGAAGACAGGGTTATTACAATATCAAGAGCCAAATTTTCGGTCACTTACCCAGCGTCTTTCATGTTGATAGCAGCAATGAATCCTTGTCCCTGCGGCTATTACAACCATCCGGAAAAAGATTGTGTTTGCGGACCGGGCATTGTACAGAAATACCTGAATAAAATTTCAGGTCCCCTGCTCGACCGCATTGATATTCATGTGGAAGTGGTTCCGGTTCCTTTCAGGGAACTTACCAGTTTACGGCAATCGGAGAAAAGTGCATCCATCCGCGAAAGAGTCACCCGTGCCAGGCTTGTACAGGAAGAACGGTATAAGGACAGCAAGAATATCCACTGTAACGCTCAGATGAGCAGCAAGATGC
Organism: uncultured Bacteroidales bacterium; assembly: GCA_903879715.1. GTDB lineage: Bacteria > Bacteroidota > Bacteroidia > Bacteroidales > UBA4417 > UBA4417. The sequence continues at coordinate 14,591 of CAIRMR010000027.1, read as the reverse complement.
TCAGGCAGATTTGCGTTATCACGGAAGAAGGTCATAACCTGCTGAAAACAGCTATGGAAAAACTGAGCTTATCGGCCCGTGCTTACGACCGAATCCTGAAAGTTTCGCGGACAATTGCCGATCTCGATAACAGTCCTGATATTAAAACGGAACATCTTGCTGAGGCAATCCATTACCGTAGTCTTGACAGGGAAACATGGGGAGGATAGAAAAGAGTTTAGTGGTTCAAATGGCTTCTCCATTCAAAGTTTAAGAATCCCGCATTCTGAGTGCAGTGCAATTGCGTTTGATGTTAAAAGTACCTGATACAGAAAGAAAATGATGGCAAAGAAAATATCTTTGCTGAGTATGGTTCATCTGGGCTGTAGTTCAATTTAATTGGACATACCATTTTAAACCGATATTGATTTTCAGTTAATTCCTGCTTTTTACAAAAATAAAAGGAAATGTAAGACATTCCTTCAGCTATATTGATAGTAAGTTGTTTTACTTTTACCGTTCAATGTTCGGAATATTTAAATTGCCTCCGTTTAAACTTTAATTTCTTAAAAATATGCTACCAGAAATCGTAAAAAAATCAGATATCAATAAAAACGAAACCAATATTTATCTGGTTTCAGACATTTCTCATTTACCAAAAGATAGATTTGAAGAAAAAGAAACTGAATATATTTCCAAAAGACTGGCTGAGAAAAATCAGAATACTGTCATATTGAATAAACTCGGTCATATAGCGGTTGTTTGCAAATTTGAAAGTGACGAACTAGCCACAAAAGACAAGTTGATTGAAAAATACCGGAAATCAGGCGAAAGTCTGTTGGGATTATTTAATGAACATAAAACCGAAAGAGTAAGCATTATTGATGCCAGCCATTTACAAGCTGAAACACTTGCCTTTGCTGAAGGTTTGGTGTTAGGCAATTACCAGTTTCTAAAATATCGTAAGGACCGGGGAGAAAAAGAGTCTTCCATTAAAACGGTTGAAATTGTAAGTCCTGATATTTCGGAAAAAGAAATTTCGGAACTCAATATTCTTTGTAAAGCGGTTTATACCTGCCGTTCGCTTATCAACGAACCCCTTTCCACGCTCAATGCCGAAAAACTGGCGCAGGATTTCGAAATTATGGCGCAAGAAGCAGGTATCAAAATTGAAGTTCTGAATAAGCAGAAGATTGAAGCTTTGAAAATGGGAGGATTACTGGCTGTAAATTTTGGAAGTATTGATCCGCCGACTTTCAGCATTATGGAATACAAACCTGAAGGAGCTGTTAATTCCAAACCCATTGTTTTTGTAGGCAAAGGCGTGGTGTACGATACCGGCGGGCTGAGCCTGAAGCCAACTTCATCCATGGATACCATGAAATGCGATATGTCGGGCGCGGCTGCCGTTGCTTCCGCAATATATGCCATAGCTCTGGCTAAATTGCCGGTTTATGTGGTTGCTCTTGTTCCAGCTACCGACAATAGACCTGATGGAAATGCTTATGTTCCGGGAGATATAATTACCATGATGGATGGAACAACCGTTGAAGTACTGAATACGGATGCAGAAGGCAGGCTTATACTTGCCGATGCGCTCACTTATGCTAAAAAATATGATCCCTTGCTGGTAATTGATATCGCCACGCTTACAGGAGCCGCGGAAGCAGCTTTAGGTCGCATAGGAATTGCAGGAATGCATAACAAAGCTGAAAGCTATTTCCCTCAACTGGTAAAATCAAGTTTCAGCGTTTGCGAACGGATTGCGGAATTTCCGTTCTGGGACGACTACGAAGAGTTATTGAAATCAGAAATTGCCGACCTGAAAAATATCGGGGGTAAGTTTGCCGGGGCAATAACTGCCGGTAAATTTTTACAGCATTTTACGGATTACCCCTGGATTCACCTGGATATTGCGGGGCCGGCTTTTATTGACAAACGGGATAGTTACAGGACAGTTGGAGGAACGGGAGTTGGAGTTAGGCTGTTGTTTGATTTTGTCAAAGGATTTGGGGGTTAGGGTTTAGGATTTGGATTGGGGATTGAGATTTGGAATTTGGATTGGGGATTGGGGATTTAAGAGACGCGAGCATCGCGTCTGTACAAATGGGAATAGCGATAAAGGTAAAGGAATAGAAAAAAAAAGGCGCAAGGAGCGAAATGCCTTAGGCGCACAAAAATTCATTCCAACATCCGAAATCGCACATCCGACATCCGACATTTTTATGTTTTTATCAACCTTCGCGAAGCAGATAAAGGATCATTTAATTCAAATTTAATAATAGCCAGTTCGGGTCCGTCATGAGCAGCTGAAAATGAAAGGGTCTTGCCAAAATTTTGTTTCCACTCACCTGTGATACGAGCCGATTCATGAATATGTCCATGCATGGTGATATAGGGTTGTTTTTCATCAATAAAATTGCGGATAGCCTTGCTCCCGACATTAAGAGTTGCCGCTTGCTGCCCCGGATCAAAAATATGTAGGGTAGCTACATCGAGCAAAGAATTAAATGGTGGCGAATGAAACAGGAACACTCCGGATTCCAGGTTTTCATCTTTAACCAGTATCTGTATATCTTTTTCGATGGTATCATTCTCCGGATCATGATCAGAGGCTAATGAATGGAATCCATCAGCTGGTGCAATACATCCTTCTTCAATCTCTTTTGAAATATCAAACCTATCCCAGTCTTTAATCCTGAATGGTGTTGGAGGCACACAGCCATACCCGTAAAACCTGTATTTCCCGATCACAACACCTTGATTATGCAGGTTCCGCCAAAGATCAGTTTTTTCACCCTCAGCCAGTTCTTTAAAATTAATTTTCAGATCATCATTGCCCGGAATAAGAAAAATTTCCGGATAGGCACAATCCATCTTTTCTTTAAGTTTGCTAAATTTCCGGATCATAAAATCCTGAACAAAATCAAACTGCCTGTCCTGGGTTTGGCCCGATTGAATATTTCGGTGCGGGAATAAATCACCACCTATAAAAACGAAATCCGGCTTCTCCTTTTTTATCAATTTGAAGAGAGCCTCGTAACGACTCAATTTGCCATGCAGATCGCTTACAAAAAAACAGGTGTTCATTGTAGAAGATTGGGTTTATGATATGGTTGACAAGATGAAAGGGCGATGAGCGACAAGGCAAGAGACGAAAGGACGAGGAGTTCATTATTGAAAATAATGGGGTGTAGAGAGAAAAAGCAAGGGGCGATAAGTCGACAATGGGAACCTTGCAACTGGAACCCGGCTCTTTGATAACCATATTTATGCCTCTGTTTACCCAATTTACAGCTATTATTAGAATTTCTTTAAAACAAAAGTAACAATTTGATACTTAAAAATTCAAAATGCAGTCAAAAGCTTATCTTTGCAGACAGGGAAATAATAAGGAAAAGTATGATCCGAACATCTGAAAACGAAAACCGCATTGTTGTTGGAATTACTCATGGCGACATTAACAGCATAAGCTACGAGGTAATTATCAAGACCTGCCTCGACCAACGCATTACCGAGCTTTTTACACCCATTGTATACGGCACATCTAAAGTGGCCTCGTATCATCGCAAGATGCTGAATATCCCCGATTTCAGTTTTAATATTATCCGCTCTGCCGACCAGGCTTCCCCAAAAAAAGCAAACCTGATTAATCTTTCAGATAAAGAAATTAAAATTGACCTTGGCGAATCAACAACAGTTGCTGGTGAAATGGCGTTATTATCCATAAACGCTGCCGTCGAAGATTTAAAAAAAGGATTGATAGATGTACTGGTTACTGCCCCGGTAAATAAACATAATGTGCAGGACGCGGCTCAAAAACCCTTTACCGGCCACACAGGTTATTTAGCTGAAAAATTCGGTGTTACTTCGTACCTCATGCTTATGGTTGGTGAAAACCTCCGCATTGGCGTCGTTACTGAACATATAGCGTTGGATCAGGTAGCAAAAACAATAACCACTTCGCTTATCTCCGACAAAATCAATATTCTGGAAGAATCGCTACGTAAGGATTTCGGTATGCGTAAACCTCGTATCGCCCTTTTGGGTCTGAATCCACATGCGGGAGATAATGGCCTGATCGGGAAAGAAGAACTTGAAATTATCACTCCTGCCATTCAGGCTGCCCAGCAAAAAGGACAACTTGTTTACGGTCCATACCCGGCAGATGGATTTTTCGCATCATCAGGGTATAAGCAATTCGACGCTGTATTGGCCATGTATCATGACCAGGGGCTTATTCCATTTAAAACCTTATGTTTCGAAGACGGCGTAAATTTCACCGCAGGACTACCTTATGTGCGTACATCACCCGCGCACGGAACGGCTTTCGATATTGCCGGGAAAGACCTGGCATCAGCCGAATCAATGCGTTCAGCAACTTACCTCGCCTGTGAAATATTTAAAAACCGCATGGAATGGGCTGAACTGAACAAGAATCCGTTGGGCTTCAGCAAAAAAGAAAAAGAGTACTAAGTAAGGAATTGGCACTTCGACTACGCTCAGTGTGACAGATTTGGGGATTAGGGATTGGGTAGACAAGGAGAAATAGAGGGAAAAGGGAAGTTGCTGCTATTTTCAAATAAAAATTCAGATAGTTAAACAAGCGAAAACACTTAAGAAATAATTACCTGTCATTTAAATTCTGACTTCAGACTTTTTTTATCTTCACTAGAGTTATAGCTTGACTAAAATATTTTAATATACATAATGAGTAAATCAGAATATTCGATCAGCGAAATTACCCGCATTATTAAAGGTGAGCTGATCCTTGAAAGTGATACAAATACCATGATCAGCGAACTGGCTATCGACAGTCGCAGATTGATTGTACCCGAAGTAAGCCTGTTTTTTGCGCTTATCAGTAAACGCAACGACGGGCATAAATATATTGAGGAACTTTACGAAAAAGGCGTCAGGAATTTTGTTGTAGAAAATGAGCCAGCCAACCTGCTGTTACTTTATAATGCTAATATTATCAAAGTAAAAAACACATTAACTGCCTTGCAGGCTTTAGCTGCAGCTCATCGAAAACAGTTCAGCATTCCTGTAATCGGTATCACGGGAAGCAATGGCAAGACTATTGTTAAAGAATGGCTCTACCAATTATTGAATGAAAGCAGAAATATAGTCCGCAGTCCCAAAAGCTTCAATTCCCAAATTGGCGTTCCTTTATCAGTGTGGCAGATGCGTGAGGATCATGATCTTGCCATTTTCGAAGCTGGCATTTCTGAACAGGATGAAATGGATCATCTTCAACCTATTATTCAGCCAACGATCGGAATTTTTACGAATATTGGTCATGCGCACGACGAGAATTTTATCAACCGCACCCAGAAAGCCGGTGAAAAGCTAAAGCTATTCACGAAAGTGAAGAAACTGGTTTACTGTATCGATCAGAAAGAACTTCAGGAAGGTATAATTAAAACAGGATTGCTTAAAAATATTGAAACCTTTACCTGGAGCCGGAAAACATCAGCTGACCTACAGATTACCAAGGTTCACCCTGACGGGCATTTTACTCAACTCACCGGAGTTTATAAAGAAACTGAAATCGATATCGAAATTCCTTTTACGGATGAAGCATCGATAGAAAATGCCATTCATTGCTGGGCAACTATGTTATTAATGGGCTTTAACAATCCATTGATTGCCAAACGTATGCGCACCTTGCAGCCCCTGGCAATGAGGCTCGAAATGAAAGCAGGAATAAATAACTGTACCCTTATCAACGACAGTTACAGCAACGATATTGATTCACTCTCGATAGCGTTGGATTTCCTGAACCAGCAGAAACAACACAGGCGGAAAACAGTAATTCTTTCAGATATCCTTCAAAGCGGCCGGAGCGACAGTCACTTATATAATGAAGTCAGCGAATTGCTTGACATGAAGCAAGTCGACCGGTTTATCGGGATTGGCAAGGGAATCAGCCGGCATTCGACGCTTTTCAAAATGGAGAAAGAATTTTTCAACACAACTGAGGAATTCCTTGATTCATATTCAGTTAACGCGTTTGCTAATGAGAGCATTTTACTGAAAGGCGCGCGTATTTTTGGATTCGAACGCATTACGGAATCGCTTCAGCAGAAAACACATGAAACAGTGCTTGAAATAGACCTCAACGCATTGGTTCACAACCTGAACTATTACAGGTCGATGCTGGATGTCGGAGTAAAAGTGATGGCCATGGTTAAAGCTTTCTCCTACGGCAGCGGAAGTTACGAGATAGCTAACATCCTGCAGTTTCACCAGGTTGATTACCTGACAGTAGCGTATGCCGACGAAGGCGTTGAACTTCGCAAAGCCGGAATAAAACTTCCCATCATGGTTATGAACCCTGATGAAGAAAGTTTTGATGCTATCATAAAATATCAGCTTGAACCCGAAATATATAGTTTCAGGGTACTAAAAATGCTGGAAGCTGCCCTGCTACGGATGACAATAAACTCTCAGCCAGTAGGGATTCACATCAAAATTGACACGGGTATGCACCGTCTTGGATTTGACCCTGCGGAAGTTGATGAATTGATTAACCAGCTAAAAGGACGGGCAACAATCAGGGTTAAATCGGTATTTTCGCACCTGGCAGCATCTGATTCAGAAAGCAACGATGATTTTACACGCCACCAGGTCAGCCTTTTCCGCATGATTTCGGAACGCATCAGTATTGAATTTGACTATCCTATCCTAAGCCATATTGCTAATACCGCAGCTATAACACGCTTTCCGGAAGCACGCTTTGATATGGTTCGCCTTGGAATCGGATTATATGGCATTGCGCCCATGCCCGAAGAACAGGACAACCTGCAAAATGTCAGCACTCTCCGATCCGTAATTTCGCAAATCAAACATATTCAAGCCGACGACACTGTTGGATACAACCGCCGCTACAAAGCTAAAAAGGAAACCACTATTGCCATAGTACCAATTGGTTATGCCGATGGATTAAGCAGGGCACTAAGCAACGGCATCGGGCACCTTAAAGTGAGAGGCAAATTTGCCCCCATTGTAGGCAGTATCTGTATGGATATGACCATGATTGATATTACCTGCATAAATGCCCAGGAAGGAGACGAAGTAATGATTTTCGGTAAAGACCTTCCCATTACCCGCTTAGCTGACGAGATGGGCTCAATACCTTACGAAATCCTGACAGGAATATCACAAAGGGTAAAACGGGTCTATTTCCAGGAATAGCGGATAAAATACTTTTTTGTGGCTATTTTAATCCTCAATTCAATTTGGAATAATTTATCTTCTTTCGCTTAGCTATTTTGTATTGAGGATACTCTGAGGATACTTTCTGATTTCAGATACAAATGAGAATGAATACTAGCTGAATATTTTGACACAAAATAACCTGAACGACGAAGCCTTTTATGGTTTTTCCCCTTTGGCCGGACAAAACGACTTCGATGGTTAATCATTCAATATCAAAGAATTTTAACAAGTCTCCTTATTCGTGATGAAAATACTTCTTCTCTTTATATTAACAGGTATCATGTTGTCGGCATGTTCAAAACCTGGTATAAAGACTCAAACTGCCGATCTGGATGAACAGAAAGAAGTAGTGATCACCAATGACATGGAAAACGCGAAGGGCGTTGTTCCGGGATGGCTTAACGAAAATACGGTCATTGCTACCAAGGAACCGTTTGCTCATTCGGGTGAATATGCCTGTTTAACAGACGATAGCAATCAATATAGTTATTATTACAAGGAAATTGTTAAAAATATAAGAAGCGGAGTTCCTAAAATGGCAACTTTCAGCGGTTGGGTTTATACTACTGTTCCCACTCCAAATTTTGCAATCATTTGTAATATAAATGATAACGCTAAATTATACGACTGGAAAGCTTACCCACTGGATAAAGAATTAACAAAAACCGGTAAATGGATCGCATTTTCATCAGCCTTTTATTTTGACGATCTTCCGTTAAAACCTGATATGGAAATCGGAATATTCGCCTGGAACCAAAGCAAAAAGCCTGTTTATATCGATGATATAAAAATTACTTTTTCTTATTGATAGTCAATAGATATTAGTTAATCATATCGCAATTTTCTTTAAGATTTGGGGTTTTAGGAGGGTCAAACAATAATTGCAAATATTATACATATCTCTATCCTGAAGGAAAATACTTTTATCTTCGTGTTCCTGCGCATATTCACTTTACAACCTGAACAATTACAATTTCACAAATGATTAATGCCGGTAAAAAAAGTTGGGTAAAATCGAAATGGTTTTCGGGCCTGGTTTTTAGTTTGGTTTTTGCAGGACTTTTCTGGTTTTATAATTATAATGAAACCTTTTTTCGAAGCCCGCAATCCATTCATATCTGGCGGCAAACCAACGGTCTCTCGATAACGCAAATGTATTATCAGCACAATCTGAATTTCTTTCAGCCTGAAATCCAGAACCAGATGGGTGATGGAGGCATAAGCGGCAAATCAGCCGGCGAATTCCCTGTCATTTACTTTGCAGTGGCTAAGATATGGCAGGCTTTTGGTAAATCAGAATGGTCGTTCCGCCTTTTCCAACTATTGATTCTTTTCTCCGGAATTTTTCTGCTTTTCCGGATGTTGATCCCCATAACCGGAAATGCCCTGAGGGCAGGTTTTATAAGCATGCTCGTTTTTACATCGCCCATGCTTATTTTTTATGGCCCAAATTTTCTTCCCGATGCTCCCGCACTGGCATTTACATTTATTGCCTGGTTTTTCTTTTACCAGTTCTATGCAAAAAGAAAAAGCCTTTCTCTTTGGATCTCGGCGGCTTTCTTTTTCCTGGCCATAACCTTAAAAATAACTGCAGCCACTGGTTTTATCGCTCTCGGGATGTGGTGTGTTATTGAAAACCTGTTTATAAAAGCTGAAAAACGGATATTTAACTTCCGGCTCAAGCATTACATCCCATTTATTCTCAGCATTCTGCTAATCGTATTTTGGAATTATTATGTCAATTATTACAATGATTTGCATAAAGCGGATTATACGTTTCGCGGAATCTGGCCGATATGGGATACAACGAAAGCAAAGTTTTACCAGGTTATAGATATGCTGGATAAAATTTATTTCAGAGAGTTCTTCTCGCCCTCACTGCAATATACAACAATGCTCGTTTGGATATTTATGTTATTTAACATCAAGAAGATAGCTCCGTTTTTTGGATTCCTGTTGATTGTAATGCCAGCAGGATTTGCGGTTATACTTGCATTGTGGTTCCAGGTGCTTGAGGGGCATGACTATTACCTGATTACTCAAATCCAGGTACTTGTGATTATATGGGCAATTTTCTTTAGCTACCTGAAAGAGAAAAAACTTTGGAACCATCCTGTTGTTTATGTATTGCTTATAGTTGTTTCTGGATTGCTTGCCAACGATGGAATGAGGAGGAACAAGGCGAGATACGAAGGATGGATGAACGAAGGGTATAAAATGCATATGGAGGCTCTGACGGAAATTGAGCCCAATTTTAAAGAATGGAACATTAAGCCTGACGATAAAGTGATTTCTATACCAGATCTTTCGATTAACGCATCCTTGTATTATATGAATCGCAAAGGGTATACTGATTTTGGCAGCGATTTTTCAAAAGCAGAAATTTTCAGACTCCGGATATCCCAGGGAGCAAAATACCTGGTTATCAATGATACAACCATCCTGGGACAACCATTAATTCAGAAATTTGCCGGAGAATTCGTCGGCAGCTACCGGAACATCAAAGTGTTTAAGCTCAAAAACATGTCTTACTAAGCAAAAAATCATCATTTCCGGTCGTTAGAATAACAGAAAACCATTTCAGTTGTATACGGAAGTGGCGGTATAAATCAGATGTAATGCTTTATCATGACATTTTCTGTAATTAACAAACTTTCCGGGAATTGTGATTAAATCATAGAGAGCCTGAACAAATTAGTAGCTTTGTCGAAAATTAATCCATTTTCAGCTTCAAATCTGACTGGAAACTAACTTGCATGAAATTCTCAAATAAATATATTGCGCCAGTTGTTCTGCTTATTTCAGCTATTGTGCTGATTGTTTTACAATGGTTTTCCACCGGCATCAGTGGTGAAACCGATTCGGTTACGCATTACCAGATGGCACGATACGCGTTTAAACATCCGGAGTATTTTCTGAATCATTGGGGCAAGCCCTTATTTACCATACTTTCGTCTCCTTTGGCGCAGTTCGGATATACCGGCGCGGTGGCGTTTAACCTGATTTGTGGTTTATTGAGCGCATGGTTTGCATACCTGATAGCAAAGCGAATGGATTACAGGCATGCCTGGGTTGCCATCATTTTCACCCTGTTTACTCCGCTTTACCTGTTTATTATGTTCTCCAGCCTTACTGAAATCCTTTTCAGCCTGGTACTCATTTCGGCTATCTACCTGTTTATCAGTAAACGATTTATCCGGGCTGCGATAGTAATATCATTTATTCCTTTTGCCCGGACCGAAGGAATGATGTTTATCATCCTGTTTGTGCCCGCATTTATCTGGATGAAGCAATACAAATCCCTGCCATTCCTGTTTACGGGTTTTATTGTTTTCAGCATTGTGGGATGGCCTTTTTATCATGATCTTTTTTGGTTTTTTACCCAAATGCCATACGGCAGCAGCGGTTCTGAATTATACGGAAGCGGTTCGTTCTGGTATTATTTCAGAAGATTGGATGGCATTTTATATTATCCACTTCTGATACTTTCGATCACAGGACTTATTTTTATCCTTCTGAACTTAAAAAAAGGTTTGAAGAACCTTCACGATATAAAATATGTAACGCTTTATTTCCTGATCATCCCTTCCATTTTTGGATTTATTCTTGCCCAGAGTTTTCTGTGGTGGCAAGGTATGATGGGAGTATTATCATCAACCCGCTTTATTGCCTGTGTGCTGCCGCTATCCGCAATAATTGCTTTGATTGGTTTCGAATGGGTGTTGGAAAAAGTGAAAGTCATCAGGACAATACAGTTACTTTCAGGAATATTTATTCTTATGCTGGTAATTTACCAGCCATTCAGGCATGGAATGCTTCCAACAAGAACGGCAAAAAACTTTGCTGTAATGGAAGAACTCGCAACCTGGCTCATAAATTCGCCATACAGCAACCGCAGGGTTATTTATACTGACCCTATGTTTCCTCACTATATGAACATTGATCCGTTCGATCAGCAAAAATGCTTCAAGATTTACAATTATCAGGATACTGACCCGGCATCCCTGCTTAAACCCGGCGAATTGCTGATTTGGGATACGCAGTTTGCAGGGTTTGAGGGTCGCCTACCTTTTGACACACTCATAAAAAATAAAAACCTGAAATTACTTAAGGATTTCAAGCCAAAAGAAGATTTCACCGTCATAGGTGGGGAAAAATATAAGGTGGCTGTTTTTATAAAGTAGCCTATAGTATCACAAAGATTAAACCTTTATACCACCTTTGGCATTTGGTATCTTTTGGAATGCAATATGCCTAATTTATTCATAAAGTGCGACATGGACGTTTTTAATACTCCTAATGCATAAACGGTGCTTCGTGACAGGTTTATGGATGAAGCCTCCTTAAAATATTTTGTCGGACAAGTGATCTCCCCCACCGGGAAACCCTTATAAATGATCTGCGACATCATTTGGTTATCGAAAACAAAATCATCGCTGTTGGCATGATAATCAATTGCATTCAGCACTTCCTTCGAGAAAGCCCTGTAACCGGTGTGATATTCCGATAGTTTTTGATTGATTAAAATATTTTGAATTAACGTCAGTCCACGGTTGGATATGTACTTAATCAGCGGCATTCCGCCTTTGAGCGCACCGTTGCCAAGAATGCGTGATCCAAGTACTACCGGATAAACATTGTTGGCAATCATATAAGCCATGGATTGAATAAGCAGCGGTGTGTATTGATAATCAGGATGTAACATGATTACAATATCACCACCAAGCTTTAAAGCCGTATCGTAACAGGTTTTCTGATTTCCGCCATATCCTTTATTGCGCTCATGCTCAATCACATGCTTGATTCCTATCTGGTGAGCAACCTCTACGGTATTATCACGGCTGCGATCGTCAACCAGCACAACTTCATCCACAATATCAAAAGGAATTTCCTTATAAGTAATTTCCAGCGTTTGACCGGCATTATAAGCCGGAAGCACCACAACAATTTTCTTCCCGTTAATCATATTAATCTGATATTTAACTTTTTATTTAAATTATTCAAGCTGAAATCCCGTTTACTATTGATGTTGTGTCAGTTCAAAATCATCAAACCATACAGGTTTATCGCCGTGGCCCCAAAGGTACAATTTAATTTTATTTTCTTTAAATCCTGCTGGTATTCTGAAAGTTAAACTGATCTTATTCCAGCCTTGAGTATCTTTTTCAATACTGTTATTGCTGCTTTTATAAAAGAGATCAGAATTTACAGCAGATGCCACTAAAAAAGATTCCTTGTCACCGCCATAACGCCAAACTGAAACTTCGAACAACTCTCCGGGTTTTATATTCTTAATTTCATATTCCATCGCAAAGGTATTCTTTACAGGCAATGAAAACGAATATTTACCAGAACGTGGTTTCCCGGTAGAAAGCGAGAGGGTTTTGCAGAACATTTGTCCATCAGCCATAATCCATTGTTTGTCAACACTTAATGTTTCAAAATCAACCTTAAGAATTCGCCCTGATTTTCCGGCATGCATAATGCCCTGGAACAAAGCTGATTGAGCAGTATCCACTTCATAAATAACCTGTATTCGCCCTTCGAATAGTTTTTTAAGTTTTAAACCGCCATCCTCAATATGTTTAAAATCAACACCAGTTAATGGTCCGCCAACCAACAATATATGACTTCCATATTTTTTCAAAAATTCCCGTGGAGGAATGGTGGTTTCCCAGAATTTGAAGCTATTATCACGTACATCATAAAATAATCCTTCAGGAAATAATTCCATCAGCTTTTCAGTATGTAACTGCTTTGCATACACATTGCCCCAGCGTAATTGCGCATATTGGTTAAAAGACCCGGGATAATAATACGTTTTAACATATCCGGGATAATCTCTTTCAATCCTGACCCTGGTTTCATTTGTGCTTTTATTAGATTCGAGGTATCCTTCATACGCAAACGTCAGGTATGGCTTATTGAACAGAGCAATTACCAAAAAGATGAAAACTAAGGCTGGAGGTGAAAATCTTAGAATTTCCCGGGTTTTATTTTTCCGGGTTTTATCAAACCAAAGGAAAACAAACACAAAAACCAGGCCCGTAAGGCTCAGGGCTGGAAACAGATAATGGTTGTTATAGTAGTGTTTTGCAACCATCAGGATGGTTCCGGTAAGTGCTAAAAACAATGCCAAAATATAAGCTGTTTCCGGAGTTTTTACATGCTCAATTTTTCGTCTCGATTTAACAAAAAGTATTATCAGCAGATACAATGAGGCTAACAAAGCAAACAGCATAGGCTTATTAGCCATACAAATTTTCGATATTGACTGTACATATTCCTTCGCATCAATTATCCCGTTGCTGCCTTGTCCGTAAATTCCGGTATGGCTTGCAATCGACAGAAGCCATTTGAACATCACTTTATAATCGTGAGCAGCTGGGAGTGTAAAGAGTATAAACGAAGGAATTACAGTAAACAGGTACAGAACTTTATTCCCATTTCCCTTCAAAATAATAAACGGAATTATGAGCATAGGAAGAAAAGTGAATTTTGTCGCCATGCCAAAACCGCCTAACAAGCCAAAAAGAATCGCAAACCATTTATTCTCTTTATTTAATGATGAATAATGTTTCAGTATCAGAATAGTAAGAAGAATAGTTGATGAAAAGAGTAACGGCTCTGGTGATATTTTAGTTGCAAGATGTTCGATCAGAGTTGTGGACAGAAATGGAGTCAGTTGCAATGAAATTGCCAGCCAGATGTTTTTTAATGATGAAAAAGCTACAAACCCTAATAAAAAAATCAGCAGCGCATTAAACACAATAAAGTTCATACGCAACACTTCAATGTAAAGCTCTGAATTTGCTAAAATATCAGTCTGAAGGTCAGTATTGGTAAAACGCAGGAAATGAGTAACGCTTATTACTGCTGCGCTGCAGATTTGAACCGTAGTTCCGGGATGGTCGAAATGCCCTGCCGGCTTGCACATGGCTATATTCAAACCATTAAAAAGATAAGCACTTTCAGGGTCGGTACCGTATTTGGTGCGCTCGAACGCAAATCCAATCAGAAGAAAAATCAGAGGGATAACAAAAAGAAAAGTGATCTGCAGCCTTTTGATCATCTTTATTTCTTACTGGATTTAAGACATGTCATGGCCCGATATATATGAAATTATACGATTAAAACCTTTAAAAAAGCGAATCAGATTAATTTACAGTCTTAAAGGCTGCAAATTTAACAAAAGGTAACTAATCAGTTTATCTAAAGTATTAAAAAACAAATATATGCCACAGATAACAGTAGAGTAGAGCGGGAAGGATAAAAGCACCTTCCCTGCCCCCTCGTCAAACCGTACGTGCGGTTTTCCCGCATACGGCTTTCCTATAAACTTCTTCATTTGCATTCACAAGCGAACCTTTTGTAGTACAAATTTTGTG
>CAIRMR010000026.1 GCA_903879715.1 uncultured Bacteroidales bacterium | reverse complement strand
ATTTGAGGTCGAAGCTTACTTTCTCGTAGGCTTTTTTTCGACAGTCAGGGTTTGTTTTCTGTGTCATATTTTTCGCTGAGTTGATTGATTTTTAGTCAACCAATTTCAGGAAATGACACGGGTCATTGTCTAGTCTGACGGTTGACGCTATGGCAAGTGCGGGATTAAATTGTTGCTCAAAGTCTGCCAGCGTAAATGTAAGTAAAGATTCCAAATGTTTCAACGAACACGCAACTTAGCGAAGCGATCTCATGAGCGAAGCGAATAAACCCGCATTTAGTATAGTGTTTATGCAACAGGTATTTTTAACAATTTATCCATATTTACATTATGTTTTTGTAGCACATAACCACACCCCCAAATAGTTCATTTGATTTTTGTCTTCAATGAATTTTCTATTCAAGTGCTTTTTTATAGAATTAAATTTTACATTTTCTAAAGTCGTGATAGGCGCAATAATTGCATTTTCCCAGCCATTTTTCTCTAATGCTTGTTTATACTGATATGGCCTTACTCTATTGGGAGTTCCACGAGTACTAATCAAACGATAAATCCATCCGGAATATCTATATATATTGTTTGGATCTTTGTCCCGTATCCATCGAGAATGTGTTTTTAAGTCTACAAGCGCAATAATGATTGCACCAGGTTTTGTAACCGCACTTACTGCTTTTATTGTAACATTTATATCATCAAAATGCTCGAACGCCGCCTGACTGAATACTATATCAATTTTACGTGAGCCTAAGGCACTCTCAATATCAAAGTCTTTGCGACAGATATAATCCAGTTTATCATTATTCCCATTATTTGTTTTGTTAAGCTGTTCTTTTAAAAACGAAATACCAAGAAGATGGTCTTTTTCTTTTAAATATGCGAAAAAGATATTGTAAAATTTTTCAGGAACATTTTGAACCAAATTGTTAACATCTATAGCAACGTACTCTTTAATTGATTTAGAAAGTAGATACAGGCCCACACCTAAATCTGACCCAGGACCTAATTCTAAAATACTTTTATTATTTAAGGCACTTATTCTATCATCCCCGACATACTCTTGTAGCATAGCTATCCATCTATCAACTACTCTTATATCATACTCTACAGCCCTTTGAAATTCACTGATATCAAAGGGCTTTGGTGTTGAATATCCGTGAATAAAATATTTTATCTTTGATAATAAGAGAAATCCAATTCCAACCCAATAATAGAATAAATTTATCAATGTATTTTTCATGTGCTATTCTTTTTAATATTTATATTTTTTCATTGAAATATTGTGTGCTTTTTTTAATACTTGTTGCCAACCAGTAAATATCATAATCTCTTTGCTATTTTTATCAATCCTCAGTCCTTCTCTGCCAGAATCCCACCTACAAGGTTAAACTGGTTAAAAGCTTTGATTTATAAGTGTAGTCTGATTTCTTTTTTCATGTAGTGATACAAAAGGCAATAAATTTAAAAACTATAGCAAACAAGCATTACAAAAGAAATAAACAATATTACAAATTGAGTACACAAATATATGTCTTTATTCCTGACAAATTAAAAACTATTTTATTTTAACATCCGCGTATTTCCTGTTTTAACGGCCTTTAGATTGGTTGAAGAATTTAAAATTCTACCCTTTATTTTTTAAATGAATCCATTGCTCCTAATAAAAAGAACAGAGGCGCGTTCCAGTTTATAGCTACTTCGTTGGTCGAATAGCTGCATAAGGCATCAGCATACGATTTAGCAGGGAATCTGGAGCGGGTAATTCCGGGACAATCATCTAATACTATTGTATTGGGTCCGCCTGCCAGGAAACCGGGATAAGGTTCGGTAACTCCATCTGCTCCGGATGGGCGGTGGTGAATATTCAACACCTGTTTCGCCCCAAAGCCTGTTACAAAACAGTAAGCGGTTGCATTCCGGCCAAGTAAATAGTCCACATCGCCCTGGATGGATGCCAGGTATTTTTTATCCTTGCTGATTTTATAGGCAACCAATTTAATGATAGCCTGGTTGGCCACATCGGAATTACTTCCCCATTTAAAAAAATCGAGACTGACTTTATAGGGCGAATTTTCGGATTTTTCAACCAGTTTATCGGCAAATGCCAATATTATTTTTTGAGCTTCAGCTATAGTTTCCGCAGCTTTCGGATTAACGCCCAGTGAAAGTGACAGTATTCCCGACATTCCGGAATAATCCCAGGATGGAACCCTGATCTCCTGCATTGCCAGTTCCTTTTCCGGGATCAATGCCAGGTTGTTTTCAGCCAATCCAAGTTCTGTTGCAGCCCAGAAAAACTCATCCCTTACTTCCATATCATCGTATGCGCCGGTTGAAATATCGGGAGGATTTTTGAAATAGATGGCAGGATTGGATTTTGCCCAGGCGTACGCTTTTTTAGCTGCGTTAAGACAGGTTTTCCCAAGCTCTTTTAATTCCGGTGTTTCACTATTTGCAAATACGCGCGATGCCATTGCCATGGTAGCGGCAAAATCGAGTGAAGCAGCTGTAGATTTCGATACAACATACCTGGCATCATCCGCTTTATCGGGCATGCTGAAATCGCTGAACTTTTTATTGGTAAGTTTATGATAAACGCCGCCATCACCAGTATCCTGCATGGTAAGCATCCAGCGCAGGTTATACAGGAGCTCATCCATTACATCCGGAATGTTGTTGCTGCTTTCAGGAATATTGTCTTTAAAATTCTTACAATATTCCGGGTACACCTGGCAAAAAAGCAATAAAGTGTACGTGCTTATTCCACTGTTGACTATATACTTATTATAATCGCCTGCATCGTACCATCCGCCCGGGCTGGCTATTTTAAATCCTTCGGGTCGGTTAGCCGAGGCGGCGGAAGAATGTATGAAAACCACAGTATCCGGATGACCTTCAGGTCTGGCCCATTTTCCGCCAAACTCCTTAGTAATTTCCATACCTGAACGGTTCAGGTAAAATGCCTTTAAAGAGGCTTTGGCAATATCGCTATAAACTCCTTCTCCTATTTCAAAGCTATAGGAACAAACCGAATTATTATCTAAACATACACTGTATTTACCGGGAGTGGTAACAGTTGAAAAATCAGCAGTACAAACGCTGTCACCGGACTGATCCCAGTATTTGAAAGGCCCGGGATGGCCTGTAAACACAACTTTTCCGCTGTTTATGTCAACGACATTAAACGTTAAGGTTTTCACCCTCAGTAATGCTATTTTCACTGAATTTGGAAGATAGCCCACCTGGTTAACCAGAATTCTGCCAAGGGTATCAGGAACAGTACCGGCACCGGACATTCCCTGTGCTGCTGAGGAAGCACTATTAAAGCATAGTGCAATTGCCAGAATAAGAGTAAATATTGAAAGTGTTTTCATTGCCATAAATTTAGAATTCAGACTCATTAATTTCAGCGAAAATTTATTCCGGTTTTCGAAAAAGCCTTATAAAAATTGAAATGTTTTCCTTGCTATCTGAAAATAGATTTTCAGAAATTTCTATCCCAAAACGACCGAAACAGTATGTTCCAATCCATCTCCAAACAAAGGGATGAGATTCGAAGTATGCGGTTTTCCATCCACAATTACTTCCTTAACGCCCTTAGATTTGCCATCCGGATTTTGGATTTCGATCTGATAGGTTGCTCCCCTGAATTTACGGGTAACAGTATACCCATTCCAATCATCAGGAATACAAGGATCAATTCTAAGTCCGTCGAAATCAGGTTGAATGCCCAGGATAAACTGGGTAATGGCATAAAAATTCCAGGCAGCTGTACCGGTTAGCCAGGAGTTTTTAGCTTCGCCGGGTTTGAAAGCATCTTTTCCCGCAATCATCTGCGAGTATACATAAGGCTCTGTTTTGTGTAATTCACTGATATCTTCGAGGTACGCCGGGCATATTTTGCGGTAATACTCCCAGGCGCGGTTACCATTTCCTGCCAGAGTTTCTCCAATCATGATCCAGGGATTATTATGGCAGAAGATTCCTGCATTTTCTTTGTATCCCGGCGGATATGTTGATATTTCGCCATATTCGATATAGTATTTGGTAAATGCAGGATTGTTAAGTACAATACCGTGTTCGCAATCAAGCCGTTCCTTTACTGAATCAAGAGCTTTGGTTACCATGCCTTCTTCCAGGCCAATACCTGCCATGGTACACCATCCGTTCGATTCGATAAAAATTTTTCCTTCTTCGTTTTCGTTACTGCCGACTTTATGTCCGTAATAGTCATACGCACGCAGAAACCAATTGCCATCCCAGCCATGCAGCTTTATGGCTTCAACCATTTTATCAACATGCTTTTGCGCGCGTAACGCTTCAACAGGGTTTCCGGTTTTATTGCTCAACGTAACATAGTCCCTGCCATAAACCACAAATAATCCTGCTATCATCAGGCTTTCAGCTTTGCTTCCCTCCGATTTGTTTTCAGTAGTCTGGAAACTTTCATTCGGATCGTTCGAAAAGCAGTTCAGGTTCAGGCAATCGTTCCAATCAGCGCGGCCGATCAGAGGCAATCCGTGAGGCCCAAGGTTATTAATTACATGATTGAACGAAACCGTTAAATGCTTGAAAAGTGAAACTTCCGATCCTGTTTTATTGTCGTAAGGGACAAGTTCATTAAGAATATCGAAATCCCCGGTTTCTTTGATATAACTTGTAACGCCAAAAATCAGCCACATAGGGTCATCGTTAAATCCCTGACCTATTTCGTTGTTTCCTTTTTTTGTCAGCGGCTGATATTGGTGGTAGCAACCACCGTCGGGAAATTGCGTGGACGCAATGTCAATAATTCGTTCCCGCGCCCGTTCAGGAAGCTGATGAACAAAGCCAACCAAATCCTGGTTTGAATCGCGAAACCCCATTCCGCGTCCGATTCCTGATTCGAAAAATGAAGCTGAGCGGGAGAAACAGAAGGTGATCATGCATTGGTACTGATTCCAGATGTTGACCATCCGGTCTAGTTTTTCATCACCCGAATTCACATTGTAAGCACTCAATAAATTATCCCAGTATTCTCGTAATTCAGCGAATGCGGCATCCACTTTTGCAGCTGTATCGAACCTGGCAATGGTAGCTTTGGCTTTTGTTTTGTTAATGATATTTTTCGATTCCCATTTCTCAGCATCTGCATTTTCGACGTATCCTAAAACGAAAACAAAGTTTTTGGCCTCGCCTGGCTGAAGTTCAACTTCGATAAAATGCGAAGCAATGGGTGACCAGCCAAGAGCCAGCGTATTAGTCGGATTTCCGTCGGCAACCACCTGAGGTTCATCGAATCCATTGTACAGCCCGAAAAACGATTCACGATCGGTGTCGAATCCATTAATCGGGGTATTTACCGAATAATATGCGTAATGGTTTCGTCGCTCTTTGTATTCGGTTTTATGGTAAATAACTGAACCTTCAATTTCGACTTCACCGGTTGAGAAGTTGCGCTGAAAATTTTCCATATCGGCAGCCGCATTATAAAGTGCCCATTCGATAAAAGAAAAGATTTTCAGTTTTTTTACTGCGGAAGTGTTGTTGGTGAGTGTAAGCATCTGAACTTCGGCCCAGGTTTTGAGCGGAACAAAGAACAGAACTTTGGCAGTTACGCCATTTTTTTCACCCTGTATGGTGGTGTAATTCATTCCATGCCGGCATTCGTAGCTGTCGAGAGGAGTTTTGCAAGGTTTCCAGCCCGGCGACCAGGTAGTTTCTTCGTCTTTTATATAAAAGTAACGGCCGCCGCTATCCATAGGCACATTATTGTAGCGGTAGCGGGTAAGCCTGCGAAACTTAGCATCTTTGTAAAAAGAATACCCGCCGGCAGTATTTGAGATGAGTAAAAAAAAATCTTCATTCCCGAGATAATTAATCCAGGGCCATGGAGTCTGAGGATTAGTAATTACATACTCTCTTTGCTGATCGTCGAAATGTCCGAATTTCATATCCTTACTTATTATTTTTTGATATACTCTTTAATTCTGTTAATCTCACAATTAAGCCAGTTCTTTCGCTCTTCTGCTATTTAATTCGGTGGTGATTGTATCCATTTTCTTTTGAGTCAAAGGATAGAGTGTCATAAAACCGGCGGCTATCAAGGCTACGATTGCCGGAATCCAACTCATAAGCATAATGATACCAGGAACTGCGCCCTGTATAGAAACCTGATCCTGCCCGTTGTAATGAAATGCCGCTAAAACAAAACCAATAATAGCGCCGGCTACACCACCGCCAAACTTGGTTGAGAATGAACCCGCTGAATAGATTAACCCTGTTGCTCTGCGTCCGTTTTTAAACTCTGAGTAATCAGCAGCATCACCGAGCATGGCAAAAAACAATGTCGGGAATACGGCAGCGGCGCACTCGGAAATTATCCCGATGGTGAAAATAGCAACTATGTTTCCAGGGCCACAAAAAACCAGTAATGAGTTAACCGCGCCGGAAAAGAGCAACGCATAGATAAACAGGTTTCGTTTGCCAAGCCGTTTTGCCAATGGTGAGGTAATCATCGCGCCTCCGATAGAAGCAAGCATTAAGCCGATCATAAACGACGCTGCCAGAAGCTGATTATGCAGGTAATGAGAAAAATAAATTACAACAATACCTTGTTTTATAGAGTTGTAAACCTGGAATAATAATCCAATCCCCAACAGTATCAGCCAGGGCTTGTTCCTGATCAGATCTCTTAAATCTTTTCCCAGGTTGGTCTTTTGTTCTTTGGGTGGCTTAACCCGTTCCTTAGTTGTCAGAAAAGTAATAATCAGGAAAAGTGACAGGAAAACCGACAAGATATAAATGGCAGAGCTATACCCTCTTTTCTGGTCAACAATACTGATTTGCTTTGGCTCAAGATTGTCTTCACCGGCTACGATAAATGAGTACTTTCTCCCGGCCAGCATCGAAAAACTTTTACCTTGTGCCGGAATGTTTGTGCTATCGTTAACCGCTGCACCGGCCCAGGTAAACATAGCGATTCCATCTTTAGTCTTAATGTTTACATTTTTAACATCCTGGCTGGCTGATACAGTTACCTCGTATTTTTTTGCTTCAAGCTTGTCGACAACAATAGTCGGGTTGATATTCCCAAAACTGGCGACCAGGAACAACAACGCTCCCTGAACCACCATTCCTCCTGTAAAAGCGCCTACCATACGATACGAACCCAGGCTTGTGCGTTCTTTGTCGTCTCCGGTCATAACAGCCATTAATGCGCCGTAGGGGATATTATTAGCGGTGTACATAATAAAAAACAACAGGTAAGTAGCATACGCATAGACTATTTTCCCTGTTGGTCCAAGGTTAGGGGATGTAAACAGCAAGGATAGTGTAATCCCTAAAGGAACAGCTGTCCATAATATCCATGGGCGGAATTTGCCGTATTTGGTATTTGTCCTGTCGCAGATAACACCCATAATAATATCAATAATCCCATCGCTGAATCGCGCAATCAGCATCAGCAGGCCAACTGTTGCAGGACTTATTCCAAAAACATCGGTGTAAAAAATAAACAGGAATGTAGCTACGCCACGCCAGGCAATATTAGCGGCACCATCACCAAGCGCGTAACCGACTTTCTCGGAAAATTTTAGTTTTTGACTGATTAAATTCATTGGATTGGTTTAAATTATTAAGCGTTTGCGTTTGGATAAAAGCCAAAATTTTATGCTAATCTGTATTAGGCTAAAAACCTAAATGAATCAACTGTTTTTGCTTCCCTATCTCAGGTTGTTTTTTTGCAATACATATAATTTTAAAACTGCAAAAATTACACTTTTGGTTTTAAGAAACTAATTCTATTATCCTGATTGAATGTACAATCTTTTGATTTTTGGGGTGTGGCAGCATAAAACCATCTTTTCAAAAGTAGTTACACTCTTTAAGTCACTTTGAATTTGACAGGGAGTAACTAATGAGTCTGCGTTAAAACTATTTTAGCCACAGGTTCCACGGATTTTAAACTGCTTTAAGCAGATTTTTTTAAATGAAAGCAGATTTTAAGCAATGTGTATTTATCTGCGTAATCTGTGGTATATGTTTGTTTGCCAATGCCTTAAATGAACTGATTACAACCGGGAATATATCAGAATAATTCTGAGAAATCTATATGCCCAATACAAAAAGCATTGAACTATTAAAAAGGAGGCTGAACAGGATAACCTGCTCAGCCAACCAACCAATTATTTCTAAGATCACCAAATAATCATTATAACCCTCAAGTCATCTGATTGGTCACCCTGCCAACCTCCTTTTTAATCTATTCCAGGGATTAGTATCCCGGATTATTCTCGGTAATCTGACTGTTATTTGTCATTTCATCCAAAGGAATAGGGAAAAGTTCGTGTTTATTAAGAACGAATTTGCTGCCTAATACCGATGATGCCAGATTCCAACGAACGAGGTCGAAGAAACGAACACCTTCCATGGCTAATTCAACCTGACGTTCTTTAACAATTGCATCAAATAATGCAGTTCCGGATGCTGTAACATCAGTCCGGCCTGCGCGCTGGCGTACCTTGTTAAGTTCAGTCAGAGCTTTACTTTCCAGCGTCTGGCGGTAATATGCTTCGGATGCCATAAGCAATACATCGGCATAACGGATAAGTTTCAAATTGGTACCGTAGTTCAGCTCTCCAACAGGGCCATTGGTTTCATCAGCAAATGTTCCATATTTTACTCTGAAATAGCCTACAAAATCAAAAGGAGGATTTACAGCATCACCTGTCCAGTCTCCGCCTAAAGCCTGTAGATCACCAACTGACCATACGGTTGCATGACGACGGGGATCAGTTGCTTCGTAAGCATCATATATTTCTTTTGTTGGATAAACGAATCCCCATCCACCTACCATGCCACTGTTGCCGGCAACGAAATAATCGCCACGTGGTCCGCAAAGCTGCCAGGTAATGTTGTTTTCCATATTGCGGTTACCACCCCACTGGAAAGTTCCCCAGTCGTATCCCTTTACACCGGTAAAGCTGACTTCAAAAAGAGATTCTGTACCGAATTCCTGAGTTTTTTTGAACAAAGTACTAAAATCGGTTGACAATTGATATTCGTTAGATGTGATTACTGCTTCGAAAGCATCCGAAGATTCTTTCCATTTTTCCTCATAAAGAAGCACTTTGCCGAGAAGAGCCTGGGCCGTTCCTTTTGAAACTCTGAATTTGTCAGCCTCAGCATAAGCTGATCTTAGCGGAAGATCAGCAATAGCCTCAGTCAAATCTTTTTCAATCTGGGCATAAATTGCTGCTACTTCAGCCCTTGGCTGTGAATAATCACTTGGAGCCAGTTCAGTCAGAGTTAAAGGAACTTTACCAAACATCATAACCAATTCTGAATAATAATATGCACGCAGGCATTTCGCTTCAGCAATAATTTTCTTACGAAAATCATTAACAGGCTCAACATTGTTAATTACCATATTGCAGCGGTAAATTCCAAAATATTGTCCTGTGTAAACATCCTTAATTACAGGATTGCCTGAGCTGTAGTTCAAGCGGTCCAATTCCACTAAATTAGGTTGGTCTCCTGATGAACTCCCACCACAGGTTGTTTCGTCCGAAGGAAGAGTTTTGGCAAGCCAGACTGACTGCCAGTCGCGTGCGTTAACCCATTGAAGGATATCGTAAGCTGCAACAATTGCGTTCTGCGCATCTGCATCGGTTTTGTAGAAGTTATCTACCGAAAGCTTACCATAAGGCACTGTTTCCAGGAACTCCTTCTTGCAAGAAGTAATAGCCAGCAAAACGACTACAACAACAAGGCTTTTATGTATAAATCTGTTTTTCATTTTTTTTGTGTTTAAATTATTTTTATTTTGAGATTATTTTCATCAACAAGTATGAGTAAACTAAAGAGTAACAGAAATACCCATCATGAATTTGCGTGGTGTAGGATACATACCACGGTCAATTCCCTGGCTGTTATTATCGGGACTTCCTGCCTCAGGATCCATTCCGGGATACTTGGTAAAAGTGAAATAATCATCCAATGAAACAAAAACACGTGCACCTACCATATGAAGTTTTGAAGCCATGTCTTTATTCATAGTGTAACCAAGTTGAATTTGTTTGATCCTCATATAGGAACCACTGAAAATCATCTTGTCGCTGTTGTAATTGAAGTTATTCGTCAAATCAGACCTGAACCAATCATTGGTGCTTCCATCGCCTGTCCACCTGTCGGTGTAAAAGAATTCAGGCCTGTTGGATGTTCCACGGTCAGTGCGGTTCCAGCCCATAAGAATATCATTGCCCTGGGTACCTTGCAGGAAAATATTCATATCAAAGTTCTTATAGTCGAAGCTAAGGTTGGCGCCATACGTTATTTTTGGAATTGATGAACCTATCATGGTCATATCATCCGCATTGATCTTTCCATCTTTCATGTTATCAACAACTATCACGTCGCCCGGTACCGGAGCATAACCGGTTAAACCGTTATCAACTATGTATTTATCAATCTGGGCCTGATTCTGGAATATCCCATCTGTCTGATAACCGCGGAAGTACCAAATCGGCATTCCTTTTTCGAAATATGTTGCAGTCCACCCATTTACATTAGCTCCTGGCTGCCTGGTAAGCAATGGGTTAAGGTAAGTAACTTCATTGTGGTTAAAGGTAATGTTTCCACTCACATTGTAATGAAAATCACCTTCCGATTTACGCCAGCCCAATTCCATTTCCACACCGGTATTGGTTACATCGCCTGCATTCACAAAAGGAGCATAATTTCCAACCGAGAGAGCAGGTGATGAAGGGGTCAAGAGGTCTTTGGTCACTTTTTTGTAAAAGTCAAAAGCAAAAGTCAGCCTGTTGTTGAGAGCGCGGATATCAAACCCTAAGTCGGTTTGCTGGCTGGTTTCCCAGGTAAGTTCAGGATTGGCAAGTAAGGCCGGTTCGGCACCAGTATAAAAGCCACCGCTTGGGTTTGGATATTGAATACCTGAAATTTTAATGAGTGAACGAAACTGGTCAGGACCAAGGTTGGATAAACTACCATTTTGGCCCCAGCTGCCTCTGAACTTGAAATAATTAATTGGCAGGTCTGCATTTTTCCAGAAATCTTCCTCTGACATAACCCATCCTGCGGACACTGATGGGAATGTACCCCATTTATTCAAGAGCATAGATGTACCATCCCGACGAAGAGTGGCATTAAGCATATATTTGTTAGCATAATCATAGGTAATCCTGCCAAAATAAGATTCAAGTGTTTTAACTTCGGGAACACCGCTAATGGTTCCTTGAATGTCGTCTACACCATGATAGGCAAAAGTCTCATCTTCAGCAAACATAGGTCCTGATAACGTATTCACATAGTTATGCTGATAATGCTGTGCTGAAATACCTGCCATCACTGAAAAATTATGCTTGTCAATAGTCTTGTTGTAGGAAGCAAAATTTTCC
The DNA here is from genome assembly GCA_903879715.1 of uncultured Bacteroidales bacterium. Taxonomy (GTDB): domain Bacteria; phylum Bacteroidota; class Bacteroidia; order Bacteroidales; family UBA4417; genus UBA4417. Next base: position 4,625 of record CAIRMR010000026.1, on the reverse strand, counting down.
CATAACCAGGTAAACCACTTGTCATAATTTTCCCGACGGGAGGTTACTTTACTGTTACGTTCGGAGGAGAACCAATAGGTTGGGTTCCAGGTATGATACACCTGACCGGCATAATCAATACCTAAGCGTGAAGTAACAGATAGTCCTTTTAATGGTTTTACAGTAGCAAACATGCTTCCTAAAACCTTGTCCTGAACGGTACTTCCTTTTGCCAAAGAGATCATTGCCAATGGATTTGCAATTTCACCTTTCAGGAATTCGGATACCCCATAATATTTCCCGCTTGGGTCCTTAAGCAAATTATACCCATCATCAAGAGCTGCCTGTGCAAAAGCAGGCAAAGCACCGTCATAAACCACAGGTGTAAGTGGATCAAGCGCAAGAGCACTTGAAACAATACCGCCATATTCACTGTTTTCAACAATGGAACTGCGATCGGTATGTGAGAATGAAAAATTGTTTCCGACACTTAACCATTTTTTAATTTCATGGTCGCCATTTAAACGAGCCGAATAGCGTTTGAAATTGGCCTTTTCGCCCCCAACAACACCATCCTGGTTAAAATACGAAAAGGAAACCAGGTAACTCGATTTCTCGCTGGCACCTGAAAATGAAAGGTAATGTTTCTGCATTGGAGCAGCGTCTGAAATTTCTTCAAGCCAATTGGTATTGGTTGTAATGCCAGTAGGAATTGTTGTACCAACTTTAGCTTCGTTTATATATTCAGTATATTGAGTATTATTCATAACAGGCATAATTTTACCCATATTCTGAATACCATATTGGAAATCATAGGTTAAAGTTCCACCAGTGGTTTTACCAGCGCCTTTACCCGATTTGGTTGTAATAATAACAACACCATTAGCCCCTTCGGCACCATAAATAGCAGCCGAAGCAGCATCTTTAAGTACTTCGATGGATTCAACATCGGAAGGTTCAAGGTAATTAATATCACCGCTCTTCATACCGTCAACAATATAGAGCGGATCGGAGTTGCCATTGGTACCTGCGCCACGGATTCTGACTTTTAAACCAGCTCCCGGTGAACCTGAATTTGAACGGACACTAACACCGGCGATACGGCCTTGCATAGCTTGTTCAACCCTGGATGAAGGTATGGCTTGAAGGTCCTTGCCCTTAATTTGTGAAATAGCACCGGTAACGAGGCTTTTCTTCTGGGTTCCATAACCAACGATTAAAATACCTGAAAGGTCGGTTGACTTTTCTTCAAGTACTACGGCTAAAGGAATACCTGCTGTGGCTTCCACGTCCTGGCTTACCATCCCTGTGAAGGAAAATGTAAGTTTCACAGCAGGTTTATCAGCATTGAATTTAAATTTACCATCAAGATCGGTGATAGCGCCGGTAGTAGTTCCTGTAACAGTGACGCTAACGCCGGGTAATGTTTCTCCTGACAGGCTGGTCACTTTTCCTGAGTACTCGTAGGTTTTTTGGGCATAAACAAGTGAGAATGCACTTAGCCACAAAATCCCGGTTAGCAAAAGCATTTTGCTTACTATGCTAAAGTGCAGGTAATTGTAGAGATTTTTTTTCATAAATTGATTTGGTTGTTTGGGGTTTGTAAATAGTGAATTGATTGGTTTGTACTAATTGATTTGGATAATTTCTCAGTTCAAACATCAAACAGGTATGAATATCTAAAATATCCATCTGCAGGATTTGTTTAGTAAAACAAGTATTATTAGCTATTAAAGTTATATCAGGAGTAAATTCCATTATCTGCAAACTTTTTCTTAGAGTGATTTAAAAGCGAAAGAATGGCGACGGCTAATTTTTGTAAAGCGAGTGTTTTATGGAACAGCAAATATAGATGCAGAGTGTTTTTTTAAATACAGGTATATTTTCAGTGAATAATGGTATTTTATCATATTTTTACGAACTCGAAAATAAATCAGATAAAAACATGGATGTTTTATATGAAAAATTGCCCAAAAGCTCGGAATACAGCATCAATTACCTTGAAGTTGAGGTTCCCTGTTTAGATGTTCCCTGGCATTATCATCCGGAAACTGAAATAATTTATGTGGAAAAAGGTACAGGGTCCCGTTTTGTAGGCGACCATTCAGAGTCCTTCGGCCCGGGCGATATTGGCCTTATTGGCCCTAATTTACCTCATGTGTGGAAGAGTGATCCGCAATACTGTAAAAACATTCCGGGGCTGACGGTTCGGGTTTTAGTGGTTCACTTTGATGAGGGGATTTTTAAAAACTCATTGTCGGTATTGCCCGAAATGCAGGGAATTAATCAATTACTCTATGAATCACAATTTGGAATAAAGTTTATTGGCCCGGCACAAGCACATATCGAAATTCAGATGAAAGCAATAATCCGGACTTCAGGGATCGACAAACTGCTCAGAATCATTGATATACTGGACTTTATGTCGAAAACAAAGGATAAACAAGTATTAGCAAGTATCGGTTATTCCAAAATCCGGAAATCAGTCGATTTCGACCGGTTTGATAAGGCCCACCGGTATATGATAGATAGTTTTCAGCAAAATATTTCCCTGGAAAAAGTATCGGATATTGTTGGGATGACACCCACTTCATTCTGCAGATACTTCAAAAAGCATACAAAAAAATCTTTTCATACCGTTTTAAATGAAATAAGGGTAGGTCATGCGTGCAAATTACTGATAGAAAACAAAATGAATATTTCAGGCATCTGCTACGAAAGCGGCTTCAATAATGTATCTAACTTCAACGAGCAGTTCAAGAAGATAAAAGGCATATCCCCCAGCCAGTATCTTAAGGACAGGGAAAAGCCATCCTGATTAAAAAGCATTAAAATCAATTAATCGTAAAAATGAGAAAAAAACCAGCTGTCGCTTTGAGCGAGATTGAAGTTTAGTTAACTTCAACTCCTTCAGGTGTTATAACTGTAATTCCAGGTGTGGCAGCAAAAGTAAGTGTTGAGACGTCAGTTGACGGAACCGGGACAATTGTCCCTGTACAATCACTGACGACAGGATCACTGCCCACAGTGTACGCAATAAGCAGAGACGCATCAAACAACTTCGTGGCAAATGTAACAGCAGATATTTGGAGTTTACAGAATATTTCAGGCGGTTTAATGCCTGCAGATCTTGTTCCGGCTGCCGACAATAAAAGCGCTGTATTTATGAGCCATTCCGAAGGCAGTGCAAGTATAAGTGCGACATCGGGCTCATTAACAGCAAACAGCTCAGGCTTGATTACAGTCTTTTCAGCAACAGGTATAGATGAAGGAAATTAAGCACTTTCGTTTGAACTGATGCAGAATTATCCAAATCCTTTCAACCAGAGCACATCCATCAGTTTCCAGGTTCCGACTCAGTGCAAGGTAATACTTAAAGTGTATGATATACATGGCGTTGAAGTTGCAACCCTGGTAAACCAACCCGTAGATGCCGGCCAGGAAACGGGACTCTTTGATGCCGGTAATTTGACAGACGGAACATATTATTATCGCCTGCAGGCCGATAAATATACAGAAACGCGCAAATTCCTCTTGATCAGATAACCGGCGAACAAAAATTCAGCTATAATGCAATGCCATTGATTTTCACCAAAGCAATGGCAATGCGCTTACCCGGAGATTATCTTCAAGATTCTGAACGATATAAATCCCCTCTTTCAAATTCATTTCTACCCTGATTTGTTTCCCGGCTTTTATCCTTTTTTCTCATTTACTTCTTAGCGACGTGAAATTCCCATTCGGCAAGCAATTATTCCCGTTCAGCAACCTTTACTTTTTCGTCCAACGGTTCAACTGTAACTTTACTTTATCGAAGCAGGAATAACAACCATTACTCTTTGAATATGTTCTAAATGAATTGAATATGAATGCCACTTACAGATCCTGGATCAGTAAGTTCAATTTTAACCCGGGTCCGGCGACCAGGATAGCCGGACCTACATTTACTGATTGAAACAACAAAAAGACAAAGTATCTGAACATTTATCTCCCCGGGCTAAACTAAATAATAACTCTCCAAACCAGTTAAATGAATTGTTTAAATACGACTAATCACTTCAATAACCATATTCTCGTTCAGTTACTATTCGCTTCATACAAACTTTTTAAATCCTAAAACCAATAAGATCTAATCCAGCCCCCGATTAAATATTTTAAACCAAACATAAATTACTCACTTTAAACTAATCACCATGAAAAAACTCACCTACCTGCTAAGCATAGTAACCATTATGGGAATTGCTTTTGCCTGTTCAAAGTCCGAAGATTCCAATCCAACACCTGATCCAATTGAAAATACAGCCGGACCTAAGTTTTTAGCTGTAAAATCAGTAGTATCAAGCAGTTGCGCATTATCGGGCTGTCATGTATCACCATCCAACTCAGGAGGAATAAACTTTGAATCGAATGCCAGTATCGTTTCAAATGGCTCGCAGATTAAAAACATAGCAGTTGATTTGGGAACAATGCCTCCAACCGGGCAGTTGTCGGCTGCAAACAAAGCTATAATTAGGGTCTGCTGTTAAACTCAGAGTCGCAAATCAATGAAAACCCTTTTGGTTGGCAGTATCTGGAGACGTGAAATCATAGCATGCTGAAAAATGAGCACACGATTGATTAAAGCTGTTGCTATCTCCATAGCTGTT
>CAIRMR010000025.1 GCA_903879715.1 uncultured Bacteroidales bacterium | reverse complement strand
TCAATAGCTATTCCCTCAGCAACTGTGGCAGAAGCTGTTTTTTCCGTTCCGTCATAGACAAACAAATTGTTGTCTGCCGTTGGTTTGGCCGGTGCCGGGTTCACTGTAACAGTAAACGATGTTTCGAAAAATAAACCTCCCAGGTCGGTAGTGCGTACACGGACTGTATAACTGTTCTTCGTTTCAAAATCCGGGATGTCGGTAAAACGTAAACTACTTCCACTGATAGTGAATGAAGCATTGCCGGCATCACCTTCTCCGCTTACAAGCGTATAAATAAATGAATCGGACGCATCGGGATCAGTTGTACTTAGTGTGCCCACCGTGGAGTTAGCCGGAGCATTCTCGTTGATGCTGCTGTTCGACAGCGCAATGCCTGTTGGTGTTTCGTTTACGTTATTCAGGTTTACCGTTACGGTTTGGGCGGCAGAAGTATGCAGGCCATCGTTTACGGTTACTGACAGGCTGAATGATGCAAGGGTTTCGTGATCGAGAGCTGCACTATTATTTACAATGAGAACCCCGCTAGATGCATTTATTGCAAACGCATTGCCGGTATTACCTGCTGTAATTGTCCAGTCCTGCAATACTGAGCCATAATCAGGATCTGTTGCCAGAACTGTTCCAACAACTGTACTGTTTGCGGAGTTTTCGTCAATAGCAAAAGATTGAGCGGCTGTTATTACAGGATTTTCATCATTCACTCCTTCTACAATTATTGACACAGTTTGCGTTAAACTTGTATTTGTTCCATCGGAAACGGTCAACGTCAACCTGAAATTAGGTTTAACAAATGGGGCTAGTCCTGTATTATCAATTACTGTTATTACTCCTGTTGCTGGATTTACGTCAAAATTTCCATTGCTGTTACCCGAGGTAATTGTCCAGTTTTGAAAAGTTGTTGCGGTAATATCCCCGTCGGTAGCCAAAACAGTTCCTACGGTGGTTCCGTTTGGTGATTGTTCTGTTACATGGAACTCCTGTGATGCGGTTATTACCGGAACTAAATCGTTCAGGTCGTTGATGGTGATGGTAAACTCTTTTTCAAAGTATAAACCTCCCTGGTCGGTGGTGCGGATGCGAACGGAATAACTGCTCTTCGTTTCATAGTCAGGACTGTTAGTAATTAGTAAACTGTTGCCGCTGATAGTGAAAGAAGCGTTATCGGTATCGCCGGTTCCGGAAACCAATGTGTAGGTATAGGTGTCCGCAATATCCTTGTCAGTTGAGCTAAGTGTTCCTACCGAGGAGTTCGTGGTAACATTTTCATTTATCGATGTTGATGATAAAGTGATATCGATTGGTGGGTCGTTAACTAAGGTTACCTTTAATGTTATAATTTTTAAGGATCCCTTCTCTCCTCCAACACCTGAATTACCAAAATCAGTACAATCAATCTCCAAACTTTCCTGATAATCAGTGGACATTGAAAGTGAAGTATATTTAACATTTGAGTCAGCAATGAATTTATTAATATTACTGATGGATCCGATTAAAGAAAGAAAAGTACTTCCAGAACCGTTAACCGTGACTCCTCCTCCGCTAACTGCATGCAGATTTGGCTGCCGAGGTTGAAACATTATAGATAACACTACTTCTACATTACTATTTCCAGCATCAACATCCGAAAAACTTATGCCTGTAATAGCTGAAGGGAAATTATCCGTTATGTATATCGGATCAGGAGCTGTAATTACAGGAGCTTCGTTTACATTAAGGATGCTTATGGTAAACTCTTTTTCAAAGTATAAACCTCCCTGGTCGGTAGTGCGGATGCGAACGGAATAACTGCTCTTCGTTTCATAGTCAGGACTGTTAGTAATTAGTAAACTATTGCCACTGATAGTGAAAGAAGCGTTATCGGTACTGCCTGCTCCGGCAACAAGGGTGTAGGTATAGGTATCCGCAATATCCTTGTCAGTTGAGCTAAGTGTTCCTACAGTATGGTTCGCGGTAACATTCTCATTTAAAGAGGTTGATGAAAGAGAAATGTCGGTTGGCGGGTTATTAAATATAGTTACTATTATTTTTGTCTGAACAGGAGTGAACCTCTCTCCTCCAAGGCCGGTATTGCCCAAATCGTTGCAACCAATAACCAGGTAATTTTCATAATCACTTGACTGTTTCGGTGCTGTATATTTAACATTTGAGTCAGCAATAAATTTATTGATATTGCTGATAGATCCAGTCAACCTAATGGTTGAACTTCCGGAACCGAAAACCAGAACTCCTCCTCCGGCTGTAGCAAGAAAATCTCCAGTAAGATTTGGTACGCTAAATAGTGCTTCTACATCACCATCTCCTGCATCAACATCCGAAAAACTAATACCAAGTATAGCAGAAGGAAAATTATCCGTTATGTATATTGACTCAGGAGCTGTAATTACAGGAGCTTCGTTTACATTAAGGATGGTGATGGTAAACTCATTTTCAAAGTATAAACCTCCCTGGTCGGTAGTACGGATACGGACCGAGTAACTGTTCTTGGTTTCAAAGTCGGGAGACGCGGTTATACGCAGGCTGCTTCCGCTGATATTGAACGAAGCGTTATCGGTACTGCCGGTTCCGGCTACCAGGGTGTAGGTAAAGGTATTTGAGGCATCAACATCAGTTGAACTTAAAGTGCCAACCGTTGAATTAGCTACCACGTTTTCATTGATGGAACTGGCTGACAAAGCAATGTCC
>CAIRMR010000024.1 GCA_903879715.1 uncultured Bacteroidales bacterium | reverse complement strand
ATTTACGAATTACGATTTACGATTTACGAATTACGAATTACGATTTACGATTTACGAATTGCGATTTACGAATTACGAATTACGATTTACGAATTGCGATTAACGAATTACGATTAACGATTTACGAATTACGATTTACAATTTACGAATTACGATTTACAATTTACGAATTACGATTTACGAATTACGATTTACGAATTGCGATTTACGAATTACGATTTACGAATTCCGATTAACGATTAACTATTACCCGAGCCTCCCGGTCACCTTCTCCACTTCTTCCAGAATCTCACATGATTTCACCAAAGCTTTCATCGCATTGTGATCGTTGTACAAAGGACGGTCAATTTCAAGGAAATCCACATACCTGCGGATAATTTCTTTTGCTTTTGTAACACCTGCGCCAAAGGAATATTCCCTGAAATCGAGTGCCTGCGCCGCAGCCATCAGTTCGATGCCAAGTATTCCGTATGCATTATCCAGTATCTGGAAGTTTTTAATGGCTGTATTCATGCCCATACTTACAAAATCTTCCTGGTCGGCTGCCGCCGGAATGGATTGAATGCTGGCGGGTGCCGAAAGTATGCGTTGTTCTACAATCTGCATATCAGCTGTATACTGGCTAAGCATAAGCCCTGAAAACATTCCTGCTCCTTTGGTGAGGAAAGCAGGTAATCCTACGCTCAGGGCAGGATTATTGAGGCGGTTCATACGCCTTTCGCTTAATACGCACACCATGGTTATCACCATTCCGGCCATATCCATAGGAACCGATACCGGCGATCCCTGGAAATTTGCTCCTGAAAGCTGCATGTTTTCTTCGGGGAAGAAAATCGGGTTATCACCTACCCCGTTCAGCTCAATTTCAACCTGTGAACGGGCGTATTTAAGCGCATCGTGCGCTGAGCCTATAACCTGTGGTGTCGACCGCATGCTGTAAGCGTCCTGCACCTTGCATTTTACATGTCCTTCGGATAAGTCGCCTCCGGAAACCATCTTCCGTATGGCTTCGGCGCTCCGAATGGCACCTGCGAAACCACGGACTTCATGTATCCGTGATTCATAAGGTTTCATATTGGCTTTCAAAGCTTCGAGCGACATAGCCGCGGCTATTTCGGCCTGCTTCAGAAAATTATTTGCATCAACAAGAAAAATAGCACTCATTGCTGTTAGCACATTGGAGCCATTGATGGTTGCCAGTCCGTCGCGTGCCATAAGACCTGGAACAGGTATGCCTGCTTTGTCCAATGCTTCTTTGCCATCCAATAGTTCTCCTTTATAATATGCTTTTCCTTCCCCCAGCATGAGTAATGCGATTTGCGACATGGGAGCCAGGTCACCGCTGGCGCCTACCGAACCTTTCTGGCAAACATAGGGTGTAACGCCTTTATTCAGCATTTCAACCAGTGTTTGTGTTATTTCAGGCCGGCAACCTGAATTGCCATGCGCATGAACATTAATACGGCCCAGCATGGCACCGCGCACATATTCCAAAGCCATCGGATCGCCGATGCCCGCGGCATGGTTATAAACAAGGTATTTCTGGAATTCTTTTACCTGCTCATCATTGAGCACCACTTCCGAAAACTCGCCGATGCCGGTATTTACGCCATACATAATTTCGTGCGCGGCTATCTTTCGTTCGAGCATGGCACGGCAGGCAATAATCCGCTTCAGCGCGTCGGGATGTAATTCAACTTTCTGATGGAGCCTTGCTACATTCACTACATTTTCGATAGTGAGACCTTGTCCGGAAATGATTAGAGTCATTGGTTCAGATCGTTAGGAGTTAAAAGGTTTAATATTTAAAGGGCTCAAAGGTTCCTGCTTCGTTCCTCGCAGTGACAGGTTCAAGGGTTCAGGGGTTCAAAGGTTCAAAAGGACTATTTTCTATTTTCTATTTTCTTTTTTCTTTTTTCTTTTTTCTGATTGTTCAAAGTTTCAAATCCAATCCAAACTCGCCTACGTTTAGCCCCTCCGGGGTTTGGGGTTACTTGTCTACTCGTATCATCAGCTTCATTACTATGTTGATCAGGGAAATCTATACATGATCTCCTGAATAACTATCCAAATATCATTTTACCAAGCAAACCTAGTAAAAAAATCTTCTAAAAGAATATTTGTAACAATGTAATTTTTATTTTATGCAAAAAAGATACAAAAGGTTTATGGTGGTAATACTTTTGAGCCTTTGGCTGTTCAAAAAACAAATACCACGGAGGCACTAAGAACACTGAGGTACACTGAGAAATAAGGCTGTGCTGCTCTGGTATATTCTTTTTCATGACTTCGACAATGCGCCACCCTATTCACTGTTAAGTTCAGGAGAATTGAATATTCGGACGTAAAAGATATTTTTTATACCGGTTATGCAATTCTCAAGGCGTTAAATCTGTCAGCGCCACCCAAGTGTCGAAGCCAGGTAGTGGTAATACTTTTGAGCCTTTGGCTGTTCAAAAAACAAATACCACGGAGGCACTAAGAACACTGAGGTACACTGAGAAATAAGGATATGCATTTATGGTTTATTCTTTTTTATTTAGTACTTGCTGTTGTTATTTTTCATTGAGGGAAGTATTCTCTGGAAATATTCTTATCAGGTACACGTCAGAGCCTGTTATAATCTTTTGGAAGACATGATGGAAATTGAAAGGCAGAAGCAGCGTTTAGGGAAAATTCATTTTTTACCAGATTTATTCCGGAAGGTAAAAATTGTGGCTTTGAATAAATTCCAGTGAATTGTCAATCAGCTCATACATAAGCACATCGTCCTGAACGTATGGGACTTTCTGCCTGTAATCATTTATAATGGATTGCAGGAATGGCGATGTGTTTGCAATGCCTCTGAATTCGAGAGCCTGGCAACCGGCCATCAATTCAATAGCAAGTATGCTTTCAACATTTTTTATAACCTTCAAAGCCTTGGTAGCGGCATTTGCGCCCATACTTACATGATCTTCCTGTTCGTTGGAGGAGGTAATGCTGTCGACAGATGCAGGTGTGCAAAGTTGTTTGTTCTGGCTAACTACGGATGCAGCAGCGTATTGCGGGATCATAAAGCCGGAATTAAGTCCGGGATGTGCCACCAGGAATTCGGGTAGGCCTCGCTGGCCGGCAATTAACCTGTAAAGCCTTCTCTCTGCAATGTTTCCAAGTTCTGCCAGGGCAATAGCGATAAAATCGAGAACAAACGCCAGCGGTTCACCGTGGAAATTGCCACCTGACAGGATCAGGTCTTCATCGGGGAAAATTGTAGGATTGTCAGTTACCGAATTAATTTCACGAAGAATTACCTCGGCGGCATGTTTTACTGTATCCTTCACCGCCCCATGCACCTGTGGGATACACCTGAAAGAATAAGGATCCTGAACAGCCTTGCCAGCTTTTTCGATTAACGCACTACCCTGAAGTATAGCACAAATATTATGAGCGGTTTCAACCTGTCCCGGATGAGGCCTGATTTGCTGGATAAGACTATGGAAAGGATCAATTCTGCCGTTGAAAGCTTCGAGCGAAATTGCCGCAGTGATATCGGCAAGCCTGAGAAGTTTAAATGCTTTCAGCAACACAAGCACACCATGGGCGCTCATAAATTGTGTTCCGTTAAGTAAAGCAAGGCCCTCTTTCGATTTCAAAGTAATAGCAGGAAAGCCAAGCTGATTCATTAAAGGTGCTGCCGGTTGCAATTTATCCTGATAATATACCTTTCCTGTTCCTAACAGAGGAAGAACCAGGTGAGCAAGGGGTGCCAGGTCGCCGGAAGCGCCTAAGGAACCAAGCTGACGGACTTCAGGAAGAATATTGTTATTATAAAGATCAAGCAGTCGCTGAACGGTTACTGTTTGAACCCCTGAATGACCTAATGATAATCCGTATGCTTTAAGAATCAGCATCAGCCTGACAATCCCGGGCTCCACGGGCTTGCCGATTCCGCAGGCATGTGATAGTACCAGGTTAACCTGTAGTTGAGACAGGTCTTCTTTGGAAATGGTACGGTTGCAAAGTGATCCGAACCCAGTTGTAATTCCGTAGATTGGATCTTCCTGAGTATCAATTTTATGATCAAGATAATTCCTGCATTTCTCAATTCTTTCAACCGATTCCTGCGATAATGCCAGGTTGTTGTTGTTTGCAAGCATATTTTCAATCTGCTCAAAAGTTATTGGAGCAGGTGTTATATATAAGGTATGGTCTGCCATAATGGTAGGTATAAAATTTGCACCTTTTAAAGGTGTATTGCATAAGAAAAATAGTATGAATTTCCGGCCCGCGGATTGCAGGCAATACCAAGCGGAACCTAGAGGCAGGTTCTGTTAATCTGAATAATGAAATATAAATTCCAGTGCATCGAAAGCAGGTTTCAGAATGTGGGGCAAAAGTATAGAATTAATGAGTACTGTGATAAAATTTATTGACATTTCTTTTCTTTCGTATATTTATTCTTATTTTTGACATAATAAAAGTAGAGGTATTGATTATGAATTTAATATTGACTAGGCAAAGAAATTAATTCCACAACTATAATTCTGAAACCACAAAAACAAAAAATCTGAATACGTAAGTAATTTGTATGCTTTATATTACTGCACTACCGGGATACAATTTCTAGCACACTTTATAAACCTGTAATTTGATAATATTTAACTTAAATACTACCGCTTATGCAACAAGAACTGCGTTTGAACATTATTCCATTCACTACCCCTATCAAGGAAGCTGAATTTTCTTTTTATCAGGAGCGGATAACCGACAGTTATCCGGTATTTAAAAACGATTTAAACGGCTTATTATCCTTCCATTTTTCCGAAGCCGAAATAGAGAATCTGGAAAAACTGTATACTGATTTTCTACCACCCAAAGAAGGAGCTTTGGTATTGAATATTAACTTGATTGAGAATCCTCGTTTCGCCAGTCACTACTATCGATATCTTATCAGGCAGTATTTTGTGGCAGTTGCCGACATAATGCACATGAACTTTACAAGCGAAACCGAAGTTTGGTTCCATGTACCCGAGAGTAGCACACATAAATTCAATGTTTACAACCAGTTTACGCTGAAGGTACAACACGGCCGGGTTACTGATTCGCCTGAGTTAGTTGTGTCTTACGATGGCACGACATAAGTGTTGAAAACACCAGTATCCCAAATCTACAATTTCAAAACCGAACTATTTAACTGGATTGCCTTCAATGGCATTTTATACAAATGGAAGTATCGGCCTCAGGAAGTTATAAACCAACCTGAGAATTGCTACCCGGTAGTAAGCAACCTTCTGAAACCGCATTTTGATATAGCCTTTGATGTGCCGGTATTGAAAAATCGTTACCCCAAATATTATAGTATTTTATAATCCTTTTACTCAAAATATTTGGATACAGATGCATTCCGAAACATCATCCCTCTTTCCGATAATGGCTTTTACATTTCTGCCGAAGACAAGTATCGTATAATCAGTCCCACATCAAACGACTTACTTTACACACCTCCAAATACTGGAAAAGAGCCAAAGAGAGATTTCAAATATAAAGGTCCCTACCAGCTTCCCCAAAAACCAAGCAACTTCAAATTCTTCTACATCTATCAGGCTTCAGATAAAGCGGGAGCAGTAACAGAACTCTACAGGTATTTTAATAGTGGATACAAAGATGATCGATTCGCGTTTCCGCGAATGCAGGACTACATCAAAGTGCCATTTGAATTGGATATATCAAAGAATATCGAATTTGATAAAGTCGAGAATGCAGTTACAACAGTGCGTAATGCGGTTAAAAAAGCAGAATGGCTGCCTGATACGCAATACATGGCTTTGTTTGTGAATCCAGTTCCAAAACTTGAAAAGGACGAAACCCGAAACAACATTTATTATAAAATCAAGGAGATACTGCTGTATGAAAATGTTCTCACCCAAGTTATAAAAAGCGAACACCTGTGGAAGTATGGAAAGCCAAATAATTACTTCAATACTTTCCTACCTCATATCGAAATTGCCATTTTAGCTAAGTTGGGCGGCATCCCCTGGAAACTCAATAGGCTACCGATCAACGAACTTATAGTTGGTGTGGGTGCCTTTTATTCCATAAAACATAAAACTAAATTTGTTGGATCTGCTTTTTGTTTTAATAACGAGGGAATATTTAAAGGATTCGATTGTTTCAGACACGATGACACAATTAGCCTTGCAGGATCAATCCGTGAAGCTGTTGGTAAATTCATTGTAACCAATCATACCGCAACAAGGTTAGTAATTCACTTTTATAAGGATATTTCAAAAAAAAAATTGCAGCCGATTATCGAAACCCTGCATGCATTAGGATTACCCATTCCTGTAATTATTGTTACAATCAATAAAACAGAAAGTAAGGAACTCCTGGGCTTTGATTTGTTAGACCCTGATAACCTCATGCCAATAAGCGGCACTATTATGAAAGTCGGTTATACGGAATACCTTTTATTCAATAATACCAGGTATGATCCTAATTCAAAACCTGCACAAAAAGAATATCATTTCCCGGTAAAGATTGCCTTGTCATGCACCGTTGAAGGTATACTGGATGATATGGACCTTGTTGAACAACTAATCGACCAGGTATATCAATTCTCCCGCATGTACTGGAAAAGCACCGATCAGCAAAGCCTACCGGTAACCATCAAATACCCGGAAATGGTTGCATCCATCTATCCTTACTTCCAGCACGATAAATTACCGGATTTTGGTAAAGAGAATCTATGGTTTTTGTGAAATCCATCCAAAATGTCGTACTCCAAAATATCTATTGAAAAGATTTTCAATCGCGATACGGCTAAAGTGGATATTGCAACTTCAATATTCAGTAACTATGATCATGATGTTAAACTCAAAAGGATTCTTTATATTCGAAATGAAGAACTACTTCCTGTACATTACCAGCAATAACCAGAGGCTTTATTTCATATTACGGTTATATTAAAGCACCGAATCAGATAGAAAAGATTCAATCTTATTATTCTGCTCCGTTTTCAGAAATTTATCGCTCTAGTTTCCCTGTATAAATTGATTATATAGCTGCTGAACCTGTTTATCAGCAGGATACAAAGCTTTGAGTTGATCAATATACGACTTTGCTTTTGCCCGTTTATTTTCAGTCATTTCGAATGTGAACAATGCATACAACAGATCAAAATCCCCGGGATACTTTTCCAGACCTTTCAGAAAGGTAACTTCACTCTTATCCTTCATGCTGATCATATTATAAAGTAGTCCAAGGTTATAAAATAGTCTGGCATTACCTGATGTTTTGGTAATTGCGGCTTCAAGCAAAGTTATTGCTTCTGTATATTTTTTCTGCTCTCCATATAACAAAGCCAGGTAATAATATCCATCTGTTACATCAGGATGGTTAGCAACCAAATCATGAAAAAGTGCAGCTGCATTATCGGTTTTGCCCTGCTGGTAATAGAGTATTGCCAGGTTTATTTTAGCTGGATAAAACAAGTTGTCAATAACAATCGCTTCCTTGTAGTTTTCCACCGCTTTTTCCGGTTCATTTAATTTGGAATAATAATTCCCTAGATTGTACCTTCCAGAAGGGAAATCAGCAACATATTCGAGGGATTTTCGGTATTCCTCCAGAGCCTTGCTGAAAGTCTCGTACTGTATTTCATTAAACTTGCCTTTATTGAAAATCATCAAGCGGTTAGCAGCTTCCATTCTCACCGATTTTATCGGATCATTTAACAATGGTGCGAGACTAATGAATAAAACGGAAGAGTCGGCCTCCATATAATTTTCTGTAGCTGCATGGCGCAACAAAGGATCAGGATCGTTCAAAGCTTTATGGACTGCTTCCTGTGCTTTGGCGCTTTGGTAGGCTGAAAGATACCCGATGGCAGTTGCCCTGATGATTTCGGGGTATAAATTGCTGTTGATAATCCTGAGCAGGCCTGAATCCGCCCCGGCTATACCTGCATCTGCATCAGCCAAGACAGTTCCATAATGCGCCTTTTTCTTTTCGCCATACCATTTATTCACCCACTGCAACGCCCATTGGTTAGTTTTGTCATCATGGCAATTGATGCAGGCATTGGGCGTGCCCAATTTAATGGAAAGATCAGGTCGCGGAATTCGCAGACTGTGATCATAGCGTTTGTCGACACCCATATAATACTGGCCGGGCATATGGCAATCGCGGCATAAATCCCCGTCGCCGGGCCCGAGTTTCTCGCCACGTTTATTCACAAAGGAAGTTCCGGCTTCCCCTTTTGATTTATGGAAATGGTGGTTCTTCGTATTATAATCTTCAGCCTTGTGGCATTGCTGGCATAAAGCGTTACCTTCAAATTTGCGTTTCAGGCTGTGCGGATCGTGGCAATCGCCGCAACGCACATCTTTCATGTACATTTTACTTTGGGTGAACGAACCATATTCGTAATCTTCGTCCTTAAACTGCCCGTCGATATGGTACGATGGCCTTGTTGGCAACTGAGGAACAGCATAGTTCGAAAATTCGCTGTATTTATGATCATAAGGTCCGAACGAACTGCGGCGAGCATGGCAGGGAGCACATGTTTCTACATACTGGCGCGAATTGATTTTACTGGTTTTAACTACAAGCCCGGTATTTACATCCTGTGGCCTGCCCATTTCGGGTAGCTGAGCCCATTCGATATGTGCCGAGCCAGGACCATGGCATGCTTCGCAGTTTACATTAATATCAACCCAGGTTGTGTTGTATGATTTTGTGTCAAGGTTAAAATTCTTTTGCAGATTGGTCGAATGGCATTCGGCGCACATGCTGTTCCAGTTTTGCGCCTGGTTTGTCCAGTAAAGCCAGTTGTCGGGTTTCATATCCTCAGGCTTGTAAACCATGGCAGCCATTTGAAACCATTTGTGTTCTTTTGTATTCCAGGCTATTGGCAGGCATTGGTATTTGCCGTATTCGAACGGAATAAGATACTGCTGAAGAGGATGTACGCCGAAAGTGTAGGCGACCTGAAACTCTTTCATAATCCCGCCGGGACCTTCGGTAAACACATAAAACTTACCTGCACGCTTATAAAATTTAGAAGTCTTGCCGTTGAAAGTGAATTCAGCGTTATTGAAATCTCCCGATACGGAAGTATCCGAAGCTACTGCCATAGCACTATCGTGATCCGAACCTTTCCAGAGGCGGTATTCCTTCTGGTGGCAACTGATACATGCCTTTCCCCCGGTAAAGGTTGCTACGTTTTCTTTTGTTTGGCCGGCATTACGGTTCAGCAACAGCGAAAGCGGAATAGTTAGCACTATAACCACGGTAGCGATAAGTCCGGTAGTTTTCCAGGCGTTATGGTTCATGGTTATCATGCGTATTGAAGTTGGTCTTTTCTGAATGTATTGCGCTCCATCAATATTCCTATATCTACTTTGACTATTCCGTTTTCGATCATTACAGGGTAATAATCGAGAGCTCTTGCTGCAGGTGGATTCAATACCTTGCCGCTGATATCAAAAGCAGAGGAATGGCAGGGGCAGATAAACCTTTTGTGCGTTTCTTCCCAGGTAATCGAACAGCCCAGATGAGTGCACCGAAGCGAAAGAGCAATAAAACCGCCATCCTGCTGACGTGCCAGGTAAAATCGTCCGCCCATAAATGCACTCACGGAACTAAGAGCAAATGAATCAACAGGCCCGGCTTCGAGCAGTTGTTTGGGATTGGAATTGTTTTTAGATTTGCCCGAAAACATAAAGCCCGTGAACATACCCGTTACTTCAACTGCTGCAATTATGCCTAACCATTTCCATGATTTATTGAAGAAATCACGGCGGTTGATTGGATCTGCCTTGACTGGTTCAGATTTTGTAAATTCTTTTTTATGTTTAGGTTTTTTCATCTACAGGATTAGCCTTGATATAATTTACGATTTAAGAGGTACGATTTACGATTGTAGCAGATAGTTAATGGTTAATAGAAAATGGGAAATCGTAAATCGTTCCCTTCGACTACGCTCAGGGTAAAATTCGTAAATCGTTAGTCGTAAATCGCAACTTCCTTCTATTAAACATTCCATGGAAAAGTCAACGCCATATCTTTCCCCCTGAAAAATATTCCTACCAGAGTCAAAACAATGAACGCCACTATAATGAACACAAAAACAGCTTGTACCAGTTCTGCTTTCGAAAGACTAAGTTTTTTCAGGTAATACTTATTAAAACCAGCCATAAATCCAATCAGTATTAAAAGTGGTAAAATACCGTTGCTGATAAATGCAGGAATTGGGGATAAAAGCACTTCGAAATTGAGGACATATTCATTAAATAAAATTCCGGCAAGGGTAACAATGGCAGCATATTTTGCAGTATTCTCTGATGATTTTCTTCCTGGTTCCGAAATAAACCAATGGCCATTTGGAGAATCATCATATTTTATAAACGGTATCCAGGCCATGAAAGCCACCACGCTGATCGGAATAATAAAAGCCGCAAATAACGGATGAAAGTGCATGAGAAGTTCCTGCACGCCAGCAAAATACCAGGGCGCTTTGGTAGGATTGAGGCTATAGGAGGGGTTGGCCTTTTCGAGTAAAGGCGCATTAAAAACCGCAGCAAATATAAATAACACTGCTATCAATACCAGTGCTACAATAAATTCTTTGAAAACCAGGTTGGGCATCGTTGGTACCATTTCAGGTTTTTCAACTGTTTCAGGCACTAAAATTCCACCGGCTTTGCGCACACGCCAGAAATGATAAAGCACCAGTAGCAAAAGCAGAAATGGCAGCACTGCAGTATGAAAAGTAAAAAAAGTACGTAATGTATCCGCATTTAATTCCTTACCGCCAATGATCATGGTCCGGATACTTTCCCCAACCAATGGCAAATACCCGATAATATTCGTGCTAACTGTAATGGCCCAATAAGCCAGTTGGTCCCACGGCAGCAGGTAACCGGTAAAGTTCAATAAAACTATTAGTAATAACAAAACCAATCCGAATAACCAGTTTATCTTACGTTCTTCCCTGAACGCGCCTGTGAGAAATACCCTCATAAAATGCAGGAAAGTAATCAGAAGAAGGAAAACGCCACTCCAATAATGAATGTTGCGTATAAACTGCCCGAACAATACCTGGTTTTTTGTAAAAACGACTGAATTATAAGCTTCAGCTGGGATTGGAGTGTAATAGAACCGAAGCAATATGCCGGTAATAATCTGGATAACAATCAAAAGAGCCACCATTCCGCCAAGCCCGAAGGTGCGGTTAAAATGAATGGATGCCTCATTGACCCTGGCAGGGTGAAGATGTAAAAAGATTGTTCGCATTCAGTATCACATTCAGAAATCCACCCACAGTATGAGAATGAATAAATAACAGATTTTATTTACGATTAGGCCACCTGTAGGTAGCCTTTAATAAATGAAGTTAAAAGTAGTAAAAAAATTAGTTTTGCGAATTGTTGACAATTTAGGTGGATGTGACATCAGTTATTTTTGTGCTCAGATTAACCAAAGGTGAGTTCTATATTTTAATTCATTGTTAATCAGATTAATATCCTTATATTATGTAGTGAAAACATAAGGTTTATAAGCAATACAAAAGCAAATGTACAAAACTCGAGGCAAAAAGGGACTTTTTGATGCACAATTCAATAACGAGCAACTCTCAGGCATGGGCAATCCACTGGAGACGGTAAGTAAAGTTATTGATTTTGTGTTGTTTAGGCCATTGCTTGAAGCTAAACTTTTAAACAAGGACAAAAAGAATAATGCAGGAGCTAAACCTTTCGATGTGGTGCTGATGTTTAAGATTATAATACTATAAAGATATTATGGTCTTGGTGACAAACAAGTTGAATACCAGATTATTGACCGGCCAAGTTTCAAACGGTTTCTTGGCTTGGAAACAGGCGACAAGGTTCCGGATGAGAAAACCGTTTGGGCATTTCGTGAGCAACTTACCAAAACTGGTCTTGTGGATGAATTATTTGGTCAATTTATCGGGTATTTAGAATCCAATAATTTGATATTCAACGAAGGACAAATCAAAGACGCAAGTTTTACAATAGCTCCGCGCCAGCGTAGCACGCGGGAAGAGAATCAACAGATAAAAAATGGTGAGGGCAAAGACTTGTGATATGATAATCCTCATAAGAAAAGTCATAAGGATATTGATGCCCGTTGGACAAAGAAAAACAACGAAAATTTTTATGGCTATAAGAACCATGCAAAAGTTGATGCAAAAAGCATATTCATTAACACTTACATAGTTACAGATGCTTCGGTTCACGATTCGCAAGCCCTGGACGCATTATTGAATGAAAAAGACAAAGCCCAGCCACTTTATGCAGATAGTGCCTATACCGGTGAAGATCAAGAGAATGTGATAACCAAATACGAGATGAAGAACGAAGTTCATGAAAAGGGCTATCGCAATCGCCCCCTCTCAGAAGTACAAAATGCAAATAACAAGATAAAATCAAAAACAAGAGTACGGGTCGAACATGTATTTGGATTTATGGAACAAAGCATGAATGGATTATATCTTAGATGTGTTGGATTAGTCAGAGCCAGTGGAATAAGCGGATTAATCAATTTAACATACAACCTGTTTCGGTTTGAACAAATTAAAAGACTACGATGTAACTAATTAAAATACAATACCATAAAACTAAAAACGCAAGCTTTTGGATAGAAATTATTGCGGTTTAGCAGAGAAAAACCATTCGTTTCTTTCTTGCGCTAACTCCACATTAATTCTTTATTATATCTTGTGACAAACTCAGTCAAAAATTGAATTTTCAGAACTCCCCTTAAGTTATTTGCATGAAAAACCACAAGGGAAAGTTGCAACCAAAATGCAATCTTTATCTGCAATTATAAAGAAACAAGTTGCAAACAAACTATTCGTTTTTATTCCTTCAGATGCCTTCTGCTACGAACTCAGTGAAAGTAAATTTTAACAGTCTTCATCCAATTTACAAATCAGTTATGGGTTTATATACAGGAACCAAAATTTTCATCAGAATCCAGGCTGCAATATAAGCGGTAGCACAAATAATGAACATGATACCGTATCCAATTGTAATATCGCCTGCAGCTTTATAATGATCGAAAAGCAAACCTGCAGCACGGGCTATCATTATTCCTCCCAGTGCGCCTGCCATTCCTCCGATACCGGTAACAGATGCTACAGCCTTTTTAGGGAACATATCTGAAACGGTAGTGAAAATATTTGCCGACCATGCCTGGTGGGCAGAATGTCCCCTTTCAACAAGATTGTTAGCTTAAACGTTAAGAACATTTTTGGTGAAGGCACGAACGAAATTGATTATACCAAAGTCCAGTTCTGCGACAATGAAGGTAGCAATGTCCGCAATGTTGAATTGACTTGTGAAGATGACCAGGTAGTTAGCTTTATCTGGGAACCCAACACAATCAACCAGGCTGAGCTTGATGAACCAGTTTCGATTATCCTGGTTAACTGCATCAAGAACAAAGCAATCAACTACCCGGCTGTTGCTTTGAGGTCGGAAAGTGCAGCCAGCGTAATTGCACCGGTTGAATGGGTTGGCGATATGGTTGCCGCTTACTTCGGCACAACTGATTACACTACCTCGAACCCCAAAGCTGATGGATCGATCCCTAAAAAGAAAGTGATCAGATTTAAAGCTGGATGCGAACTTGCTAAGAATGTAAAATAGTCAAGTCCCACTGCTTAAATGAAAAAAGCCTGCAATCTTCGGAAAGCAGGCTTTTTCATTTTTAGTTTACACCCTAATAAAGTGTAACTTATTCAATATCTGTTATTTATTTTCTTTTGATTGTTGCCCGTTTTCCTTTGGGCTTGGGCTTTATGGTCGCATTTTTGGTCGCATAAATGAAAAAAGAGTTACAAGTAACTTGTAACTCTTTGATTTTCAGTGGGAGCACATGGATTCGAACCAAGGACCCTCTGCTTGTAAGGCAGATGCTCTGAACCAGCTGAGCTATGCTCCCTTTTTAAGAGGATGCAAAAGTAATCATATTTTTGAAACAACCAAATTATCTGTCAGGTTTTTTCAACTTATTTTAAAAGATTAAAATAATTTCTTTCATTCCCTGCATACTGTTATCTTTGCTTGATTAACTGATAACGAAAATAAATACGATTGAATAAGAGAAGACCTCATATTACCTTATTGATTTTGATCCTGTTATCACTGGCTGCCTGTCACCCGGCACGCAAAGTTGAACGCCGTGGCGGATACCTGCTCGTAAAAAACACCATAAAAAACCATAACGCCTACCTGCCTGCCGACGAACTTGAAGGTTTCCTGCAGCAAAATGCCATGAACGGAAGATTAGCTCCTTATTTCAGACCAGGTATTTATTTCTATGAACGCAGCTTTGTAGGGAAAGAAAACAGATTTAAATTATTCCAGCGCAAAGCATTGGGCAAAAAGCCAATTATTCTCGATACACTGCTTGTTGTTACGACTATGGATAAATTAGGGCAATATCTTAAGAATAAAGGGTTTTATCATTCAGCAGTCAGTAAAACAATAAATTACAGACGAAAAACAGCTTCTGTTACCTATCAGATCAATTCAGGACCTCCATGTATTGTAAATAATTTTGAATATTTTGTCCCCGATACTGTAATGTCCGGATTTATTATGGCCGACACTTCCGCCGGGAAGCTTCGCAAAAGTATGATTTACGATACGTATGTGCTTGATGATGAACGCGACAGAATTGCGACCACACTTCGGAATAACAGCTACTATAACTTCTCGCTCAGCGACATATACTACGTGGTTGACACTCTCAACGCAGGGCTTTCGGCTAATGTTGAAATGCATATCAAAAAAATAAAGATAAGTATTCCCGGCACCGGCGACTCAACAAGCGAAATACAACACCCGCAATTTTTTATACGAAATATCTTTTTAACACCGAATTCAGAAAGCTCATCCCAGGTAAATTCTTATGACACCCTTGCCTACAAATACTATCTGAATAAATCAGATACCAGCAGTAAAACGGTTTTTATCCTTCATAATAATGAACGCTTTCTGAAACCCTCATTTTTGGCGACATGCCTTGAATTTGCACAAGGGGATGCCTATAGCCAGGCGAGAACAAACCTCACATACAAAAAAATGATCAGCCAGCCCATTGTCGGAGCTGCCAACGTGAGCATGGTCATGGTGAATCCTGAAGGAATAAAATCAGATGAGACGCAATGGCTTGACTGCAACATACGATTGATAAAAAATAAGCTGAATACGTTTTCCCTGGGAACTGAAGGCACTAACTCAGGCGGACGTTTTGGATTAGGGGTGAATACATCAATACAGAACAAAAATCTTTTCAGAGGTGCCGAAGTCTTTTCGATTAAAATCCGAGCCAGTGCTGAACTACAGGGAAGCCTGAGCAATCAAACTGCCAGTTCAGGTTATTTCTCCATTTTTAGTACGCGTGAAGCAGGTATAGAGGCCAGTATTGATTTCCCACGGGTGTTGCTGCCTTATCGTTCAAATTATTTGCAAAATGCCAAACTTGGCCGTACAGCGGTAAGTATAGGCGCTGGTTTTGAATACCGCACCGATTATAACCGAACGGTCTTTACATCTGCCTGGTCGTATAAATGGAGTACAAGCGACAGAGTAAAGCATGTTTTTACTCCGCTGGAGTTAAATTATGTAAATATTCTTACGAGCCAGGCTTTCCAGGATCACCTCGACACATTGACTGATCCTCAGCAAAAATCGCAATATACTGCCCACCTGCTTTCAATGATACGGTATAGCCTTATCTTTAGTAATATGACTACTACCAAACGCAACAACCAGTTCTTTCTCAGGATTAATGCCGAAACAGCCGGAAATATTCCACGTTTCATAGATAATGCTACCAGAAGTCTTGATTCTGTTAATGGATATTATGAGCGATTTGGAGTAAGGTATGCACAATATATCAGATTTGACGGGGATTACCGCAGATACTGGAAGCTCAGGTATCATAATGTACTGGCCTTCCGTTTAATGGCAGGTATAGCATTACCTTATGGAAACTCTGTTTCAATACCTTTCGAAAAAAGTTTCTGGCTTGGTGGTGCCAACGATATGCGCGGATGGAGGCTTCGCTCTCTTGGACCGGGAGGGTATTCATCCTCGGCTGTTGCTTATGATAAAACCGGGGATGTTATGTTGCAAACAAGTATTGAACAACGATTCCCTATCTATAGTTTCCTGCTGGGCAGCTTATTTATCGACGCGGGAAATGTATGGCTCCGTAAGGAGAGCGTGGATTTTCCGGATGGTGGCTTTAAACTCAGCACATTCTACAAACAGATAGCGATGGATATGGGAGTCGGGTTGAGATTTGATTTTTCTTTCTTCATATTCAGGCTTGACGCAGCCATACCGTTTCATAATCCGGCAATCGCCGATAAATGGTTCAGTCCTGATGATTTTCGTATAAAAAATACGATACTGAATTTTGGAATTGGATATCCGTTCTAAAGAAGATGATTCATCAGGCCTAAACATTTACTAAACAACATTTTTTGATAAGCGCTTCAGAATTCAGCCATAGTATTTTCCGGGAATTCCCCTACTCTCCTACTCCCGGTCAACAGAACCTTATAAAAAGGCTTGCTGAATTCATCGTGTCCGATCAGGGACAATTCCCGCTTTTTTTACTCGAAGGGTATGCAGGAACCGGTAAAACAACTGTTGTCAGTGCCCTGGTAAAAGTTTTGCCTTTGGCCGGGTATTCGGCTGTTTTGCTGGCTCCCACAGGCAGAGCCGCCAAAGTACTCTCTTTGTATGCGCAAATGCCAGCCTATACTATTCATAAACGATTGTACCGACCAGCGATGGATGCCGACGGGCATGTAAACTTCCAGGTACTTCCCAACAAATCGGCACGAACGCTTTTTATTGTCGATGAAGCTTCGATGATTCCTGATGATCGCCAATCAGGTGAAAGTGGCGCATTTCAATCACGAAACCTGCTCGAAGACCTTATAGGCCATGTGTATTCAGGCGACAAATGCAAAATGTTGTTTTTAGGCGATTCGTGCCAGTTGCCACCAGTTGGCATAAGTCAAAGCCCTGCGCTGGATACAGACTTACTCAGCCAATCCTTTTATCTTGACCTGGATAATTTCGTGCTTTCGGATGTTGTACGCCAATCGCTGGAATCAGGAATTCTATCTGTGGCAACTGCCATACGGGCAAAAATCAATTACCCGGTAAACGGGCTCCCTCTCCCTTTATTTGGAAAGGAAAATGAATTTGCCGATGTTATAAGCATTACAGGCATAGATATGCCCGATGCGATGCAGCAGGCTTTTAGCGATTTCGGGCGCGAAAACACGGTTGTGATTACCCGCTCCAATAAACGCGCTAACCTCTTCAACCAAGCCATCAGGGAACGTATCCTTTTTCATGAAAACGAGCTTGCGGCAGGCGATCACCTGATGGTTGTACGCAACAACTACTTCTGGCTACCCGATGAATCGAAAGCCGGTTTTATTGCCAATGGCGACATTGTTGAAGTACAGAGTTTACGAAAAACAGAAGAACTATATGGTTTCAGGTTCGCGGAAGCCACTGTCAGGATGGTTGATTATCCGGATGAGCCATCGTTCGATGTAAAGTTATTACTTGATACCATCAATTCCGAAGGCCCTGCCTTGAACTACCAGGATAACCAAAGGTTGTTCAATGAAGTAATGGCAGACTATATGGGTGAAAGCACACGCCGCAAACGGATGGCAGGGATAAGGCAGAATCCGCATTTCAACGCGCTTCAGGTAAAACACGCCAGTGCCCTGACCTGCCATAAAACCCAGGGAGGCCAATGGGAGGCTGTGTTTATCGAAAAAGGCTTTCTTAAAGATGAGATGATTGATACCGAATACCTCCGCTGGTTATATACTGCCGTAACCCGTGCTACAAAGAAACTTTTTCTTATTAACTTTGAAGAGCGTTTTTTTGAATAAACAAAATATTTCCCCCTTTCTCTTTTCCTCTGCCCTTCAGTCATGAACCAGAACTTTTGAACAATCAGAAAAAAGAAAAAAGAAAATAGAAAATAGAAAATAGTCCTTTTGAACCTTTGAACCCTTGAACTTTTAAACCTTTGAACAATCGAAAATTTCCCAATTAACCCTTAATCCCCAACCCCTAAAACCTAAACCCTCCAAAAAATGCGCATAGGATTCGGATACGATGTACACTGTTTTGCTGAAAGTCGCGACCTGTGGCTAGGCGGAATTAAAATACCACATTCCAAAGGTCTGCTGGGCCATTCGGATGCAGATGTAGTTATTCATGCCATATGCGATGCTTTATTAGGCGCAGCTGCATTGGGTGATATAGGAACGCACTTTCCTGATACGGATCCGCGGTACAAAGGAATAGACAGTAAAAAACTGCTCGCTGAAACCTGGAGCCTGCTTGCCGCCAAAGGTTTTACCATTCAGAACATAGATTCTACCATTGCTGTACAGGTTCCTAAAATTGCGCCCTATATTGAAATGATGCGAAACACATTAAGCGGTTTGCTGAATATAAATACCGATCAGATTTCGATAAAAGCTACTACAACTGAAAGACTGGGATTTGAAGGCAGGGAAGAAGGCATTTCAGCTTATGCCGTGGTTTTATTGGATGGTTAGTTTATCTTTTAATGCAGAGGCTGTATCAAAAGTCTTTTTACCGCAGAGTTTCGCAAAGAAGGCGCGGAGTTGCGCAGAGGCATTCTGTATTAATGTAATGCGTTGCAGTTCTATGCAGTATACCTTCGCGGTTCTCTAAGGTTATTTTTTTTACTTTTGATAAAACCTTGAGAATAGACTAAGATAAAACCAAAAAGGTTGCCCACATCAGGCAACCTTTTCCATTATAATTATTTCAGAAAATCTTTATTTCAAAGACGGAGAATCAAAATTGATCAGCAGCGAAAATCTTAGTGTATGCGCCAGTGGATTTTGTGTTTCGAGAGGAATTAGATAGGAGAAATCAATTCCCAGAATATTGTAACGGAATCCTGCTCCCATGGTAAAAAATTTACGGTCGCCTTTATCTTTGTTTTCATAGAAAAATCCGCCTCTGATAGCGAACTGCTGCGCGTACCAGTATTCCATACCGGCAGAGATATTAATTTCTTTCATTTCTTCTTTAAAGCCGCCCGGCGCATCATAAAATGAATGGATCATACCCACCATTGTTGAAACAGAATCATTCGTACCTGGAGTCGGCACAAGTAATTTATTAAAATCAACCATAAACGACATCTGGTTGTAATCATCCAGATTAAGGGTAAGCGAAGGGCCAATTTTCAGATTGGTAGGAATAAAGTCTTTTCTGTTAGGATCATTCGTATAATCGTATGAGATTTTGGTACCGATATTTGAGATATTTAAACCCCAGGAGAAATTACCTTCAATTTTATCGAACTCAACAGGGAATCGCTGAAATAAAGAAACATCAGCAGCATACGAATTCCCAGGTTTGGTAGCCTCTCCGCCTACATCCTGCCCCTGTGTAAGGTTGGAATGAATAAATCTTCCGGCAATTGACATCGAAAGAGTTGGAGTCAGTAAACGTGAATAGGCGGCATCAACTGCAAACTCGTTGGGATTGTAATCGCCAATAACCCATCCGTTATTATCAGTAAAAGTTATACCACCAAGACTGAAGTAGCGAAGTGACAAGGCTACCGCTGAACTCTTGTCAATACGCTTGAAAGCACTCAGGTACGCCAGGCTGATGTCATTAGTAAGACCTTTAAGCCATGGGCTGTATGAAATACCTATACCCATATCTTTTTTAATAAACGCGTACTTTGCCGGATTGTAATGCATTGAATAGGCATCGGGTTCTGATGCTACACCGGCATCACCCATTGCACCTCCCCGTGCATCAGGAGATATACCTAAGAATGGAACAGCAGTCGTAATGGGATTAAACTGGCCAATATAATTATCAGGATCTGTTGTTTGTGCTATTGTTGTACTTGAAGCTGCAATCAGCAATAAAAATGCGAGAAATGTTTGTTTTCCGGGTGTCATAAGCATTTAAAAATAAAGTCGCGAATTTACTTATTATAATTATCCAAATCATTAACGGTGATAATAAAATGTTATTGCATGGATTAGAGTTTTTATCCGCAGGGCGATGAGTATGAATTAATTGGATTAAGAATTTCAGATTTGGCTTTGTTTGATTCAGGGTTTCAGGTTTCACGCTCAACTATTCACGCTTCGACTCCGCTCAGCGCATCGCTATTCCCTGTCATTGCGAGTTGTCATTGCGAGCAAAGCGAAGCAACACTATTCACTATCTATTTCACTTTTATCAGCCTGGATGCTTTTACAGTTTCTGACTTACCATCACTTGCCCTCACGCTGATAAGATAAACACCTGGAGTAACAACTGAACCAGACGCATTATGACCATTCCAGATTATCTGGCTGGCATAGTTTCCTTGTGAAAGGAATACTTTACTTTCAGTTGAAGCAACCATGGAACCGTTAATATTAAAGATTTCGAGATAGGCTTCTATTTGCGTATCAAACAAATTTGTTTCAAAATCCACTTTAACTTCATCGCGGAAAGGATTAGGATACACATTCATAGTTGTGATGCTGATCTGCAAATTCTGATCCACAGTAAAACGGATGGTTGATTCAGACGAATTATTGAAAACATCCCAGGCTTTCAGCGTAAGCGTATGAGGGCCTTCAGAAAGTTTTGGAAATTTATACGCTACCTGGCCCGAACTATAACTGTCGAGGTCGGCACTGTAGTAACTATTCAGTACAATAGCTGTTGAATTATCCCCGTCAATGGTAGCAACAATATCATGACCAATGGCATTACTAATGGTATTAATACCGCTCAGATCGCTCAGATGTGCAAGTAAGGTTGGTGTAGCTCCGGTAATTCCGCCATCAATAAAATTCGGGCTATCCATGAATAGCGAAATCTGAGGACCTGCAATATCAGCACTTTCATTCCCGGATCCTCCAATAACAAACTTTGTGCAAAAACCGTTAGCATCCGTACTTCCGTTTTGGGCATAATACGATATTTTACCAACACCAAAACTATAATTAATATCGCGTGGAACGATAAATTTTACAGTAAAATCACCGTTTGTAACTGTAGCTCTTCCCTGGTAGATATAATTTTCCTGTATTTTATACGGAGCGGGGTAATCGGTGGCTATACCTCCTAAAGTCATCAGAGTGCGGGGTTTATCGAAAACCTTAACATCGAGAATGCCTGTAAACCCGCTTAGTTTATTTCCGGAGGCATCTGCTACAATACCATTAATTTCAACAGCCTTCATTGCAGAAATTGTATCTGTATAGTTTAAGATATCATGACCGTTTATTTTGGTGGTTATCACCTCATATTTAGGATAAGCCAACTTTAATGCCGGATCACCCAGCAGCACGAAATTACGGATAAGCGAAGCTTCCCCGTTTCCCATCATATTTTTAGCATAGGCAATTACATCACCGAAACGAGGATATTCGCCGTTATACTTGGCAAAAAGTGTATCGTAAAAATAAATTGTGAGATCCTTATTAGTTTGCGAATTAGCCAGGCGGGTGGTTGTAAACAAAGCTATTCCACCTCCCACAGGATTAAGGAACACCTGTTCACCTGCCGAAACCCGCAAAGGATCGTCATACCGGCTAAACTCACAGGTTGCTGTCATAAATACTGGCATATGATTGTAGTTCGTCCAGGCATTGATTTCACGTATGGTAAGAATAGCTTCTTCAGCCCATCCGGTTTCTCCTCCATGACCCGTATAGTTAATTAAAAGAACGCCGTTTTCGATATTTGTGCCTATTGCTGTATTTACATCCGGGCATCGCTGTCCGGCAGGGGTTGCAACTTGTATAAAAGCATCGATATAGGCTTTGTTTATATTAAAAACGGGGGCAATTTTGCTGACTACCGGGGTTATGGAATATTCAACCTGGCTAAAATGAGTATTGGAGTTACCATTGTCAGCAATAAAAAGAAGCTTATTGCGCCAATCACCCATAGATGCTTCACTATTCGTGGCATAAAACAAACATTTGTCAACCGCATTGGTTGCCTGCTCATAGGTGTTTACAGGAAAGCGGCCTATCCCGATATCCATAAATCCAACTGCATTATCGCCTTCGTTTGCATCGAGTAAGCCATAAAAATCATCGCTGGCGTAGGAATACACATAATTGAGAGATTGTTTGGTCTGAAAAGTAAGAACACGATTGGTATTGGACGGAATATGGTCCTTATAATCATACGAACCATCTCCGAAAAGCAACAGGTAACGGAGTTTAAGCCCTGCTTCAGGCTTTTGATACAACAAACGGGTAAAATCACGAATTGCAACTATATCAGGTGATCCTGAAGAAAATTCGTTATAAATCTGTTCGTTGGTAGCCACTGTTACTTTGAATCCATCAAATGTACGGTGATGTTCGGCCAGCCTGTTAGCCTGGGCTACGAAATCCTTGTTTGTAACTATAAGCATATCGGCGGAGGCAATTCCATGTAAATCCTGATTAACGACTTTTTCTGTAAATTTTGTCGTCAGAAAGGAGGAATTATCCCACGCAACAAACTGCCGTAGAGAATCGGTATGTAAAACAAATTTGCTGATATCACCCTGGAGACTTGCCGCAACACGTTTCACCTTTAGCGGATTGGATACTTCCCAAATAACAACATTTGATGTTGATGCCTGAAGCTGGAATTCAGTTACTGCACCTGAATTTACAGATGAAGGATCAGCAAAAGCCATCTGACCGCCTGTAAATTTCAGGTCTCGGGGCACATTAAGTTCAACCCAATCGAGGTAGCCCTTAAATGTTCCTCCTCCGTTATATTGAAAAGAAACTTTTACTTTCTCCGTGGATGTTGAAAATGCTTTTGTTTCAATTCTTTCGATAGCAAAATCGTACAGACCTGACTGGTAACACCAGGGTGATCCAACCAGGGTCCCGTTTACATTAACAGTAAAGTCTGTTTTAGCTGTAGCCTGTGCAGCTACCCGGTAACGGATTGTTGATTGCTTCCCAGTGCTGACATTTGGGAATGTAAATTCTGGTAATTCAAAAACCCTGGTGTTACCGTCCATGCGTTCACCAAGCCAGTCTTTTCCGGAACTAATACCATTAAGGATATCTTTTTCATAAAAGACACCTTCGGTGAAACTTGTACAGGTATATGTCGGTGTGAGTGAAGGTTGTTCCTGATCTTCAATCCTCAGACCGGTTCCTCCATCGAAATTCAAAAAGTAATATGTATAATCAGAATAAACATTCAGAGTATGTTCAAATTTTCTGACTGTTTTATTATAAGTAATGCTATTGGGACCTGTTCCATAAAAAAGGATATAATCTCCGGGAGCGAAAACGCCCTGGCTGGCAGTTACTACACTGATGGCATTCTCGGTAAGATCGTCATATCGGATAGCTTTATTTGCTTCCGGCAAAATACCGCCTCCATTTCCGAATAACCTGACAGTGTTTGGCGTAACGGTTGCCATATCAACACCCATAGCCTGTATTTCGGCATACGTTACTTTATAAACACCTGTTTTATTTAGCTGAATCTTATACCAGTTACCCTGGGCAAGAACCGAATGGGTGGCGTAATTTGTGGATTTAAGAGTTGTTTCTTTTGATTTGGAAGGAATGTATACAATATCGATAGTAAAGGATTTGAGGCGCATAATACCACCATCCGGATTCACAACCACGGGTACCAGACTAAGCATAGCCATTTCAGTTCCTCTTTCGGTACCTGTTTCAGTTTTGGGCGAAAAAGTTTCATCCGGCTGGAGTGAATAGGTTAACAAACTCAGCAGTTCATTGCTGACTGGTTCCCATTCCGTATGTGTTACTAAAATGTCACAACTGCCTGCATTTGCGGGAAGCTTGAATTTTTCGTGGTATTCCGGGGTATAATTTTTTAACGCATTGTACGACACACCATCAGCGAATAAGACTTTTAATGACTCATCGTTTATACCCTGGATGGTTTGCTGGCCTTTCCAGTTAAGGACTACTTTTTTCTGCATCCCCTGTCCCAGAAGCACAATTGGCGCCAGAAGTATTATAAATACAGTAGTATATATTTTCAGATTTTTTATCATAAAACCAACTCGATTATCAATGAATTACTTTTGGAAGATCATTTTACCTGATGTTTGCGAATACAACCCGCCTGATGTACTCACTTTCATGTGATATACATAAATTCCCGGAGGAACTTTACGGCCCTGATCACTAATTCCATCCCAGCGTATCGGACTGCTTACAGAACCAATCTGCGCAGATGTTTGTTCAATTACCCTGATTAATTGCCCTGTTATGGAATATATTTCGGCATGCGCGGCAAACTCCACATTCTGCTGATTATGCTCAAATACAATATCAGTATATTCAGTGAAAGGATTTGGATAATTGTATGTTTTTGAAATCACAAAATCACCGGAAGGATAGACTACAAAATGGATTTCGGATTCAGATGAATTATTAAAAACATCCCAAACCTTCACTGCTAATGTGTGTTCGCCCTGCGAAAGCATTGAAAAAGGAAACCAAATATATCCGCTTTTAAACGTATTGATATCGGATTGGTAAAAAGCATTAAGTATAAACGGATCAGAGGTGTTCCCATCCAAAACGGCAGTTATATCATGACCTATACCGTTTCCAATTGTGTTTATCCCATTTTCGTCACTAACTACGGCAAGTAACCTGGCATTCTGATCAGTGATACCACCATCGTGAAACTTATCGCTGTTCATGTATAAATATATTTCGGGTCCATTGTTATCAATAACATCCGGCTGAGATGAACCTCCAACAATAATATCAGAGTAATAACCTGAAGCATCGCGGGTTCCATCGGTAGCATAATAACTTATTTTCCCTGAATCATACCGGTACGCAATATCTTTGGGAACTATAAATGCAAAACTGAACCTGCCACCAACCACATTAACTTTCCCTTTATAAAGCAGGTTTTTACGTAGCATGAACGAATATTCAGCTCCTCCATCGTTAGCTAATGTTTTAAGTTGTGACGATTTATCAAATACGGATGGAAATACAGTACCGTTAAAATCAGGAACCAGCTTTCCCTGGTTGTCAGCAACAAAACCTTCAATTGTAACTTCCATATAAGCTTTCAGGGTATCCGCACTGGCACCGGCAACATGGCCATTAACGGAACTGGTGATAATGTTCAGTGCAGGAAAGTCAATCTGCAAAGCAGGATCACCAAGCAATACATATTTTCGTCCATTTTCGTTGGCACCTTTGTCGCGCTTGGAGTTCCTGATAATATCACCCATGCTGATCCTTATGCCATTAAACGTACTCATTGCGTATTGATAGAATTTTTTATTCAGCTCAAAGTTTGGGCTTCCATAGGTTGGCCTGGTTGTTGTAAAAAGTCCGATTCCACCGCCTTTGGGATTAAGGAAAACCATTTCACCCGCAGATGTGCGTCCGGGGTCATCAAAGCGGCTGAATTCGCATGTAGCTGTGACAAACACGGGCAGATTACCGGAATTAGACCAATTGAAAATTTCACTTACAGTAACCACCTGTTCATGTGCCAGGCCTGTTTCGCCACCATGACCGGTGTAATTTAGAATAAGACATCCTTTTTCAACCCGTTGCGTGATAGCCTTGTTTGCATCAGGATAACGATTCCCACTTGGTGTGGCGATCTGAACATAGGAATCAAGGTAAATTTTATCCAGGTTAATATCAGGATAATTATTCTCAATATCCTGAGCCATTTGCTCTGCCTGGGATATATGCTCATTTAAATCTTCATCATCGGCTACAAAAGTGACCATATTTTGCCAATCGCCTGAATTTGCCGCTGATTTCACAGAATAGTTTATAATTTTATCTACAGCCTGTTCTGCTTCTTCAGGAGTTTTAACCGGCAACCTGCCTATTCCCAGATCGATAAGATCAGTATACGACTGCCCTTCGTTATAGTCGAGCATTCCATAATAGTCATCCGACACCAATGAACTAATCGGGCTAAATGATTCAGGAGATTGCCAGGATGGAATAAAATTGGTATTTGACGAAATTTTATCTTTGTAATCGTAAGATGCATCCCCGAAAAGAAGCAGGTATTTAGGTGTCCCGGATGAAAGTGATTTGTCATACAGCATTTTCAGGAAATCCCGGATCGCGGTAATATCGGTGGTCCCGGAGGAAAATTCGTTATAAATGGTAACAGGATCAAGAACCAGAACGTTAAGGTCTGATACATTTGAATGAAAGGTCGCCAAGCGTACGGCTTGCGGCATAAACGCCTGGGGAGCAAGAATTAGCATATCGGCCCCGCTTATTGCATGCAGGTCCTGATTCTTTATTTTCGATACAAAATGAGGTTTCAGCAACTGATTTTCATCAAAGGCGACAAATTGACTAATTGTATCCGATGAAAATTTGAAAACCAGGTCATTGCCTTCAATTAACGCATTTATGGCTGTAACCTTTAAAGGATTTGTAACCTCCCATAATCTGGCTTTGCCGGCTGCTTCACGAACACGGAATTTTGCAGTGTGGCCAGCACCTGAAGTACGGATGTCCCGAAAATCAAGCTGGCCACCGGTGAATCTTAAATCGCACCTGGCATTTACATCAATTAAATCAAGGTATCCTACTCCTAAAGTTGTTGTTTTATTGTAACGCATATCAATTTTTAACGGCAGAGTAACCGACTGTAGCGATTTATATGCAATTGCCCCCGTGGCAACAGGGCTGTCCTTGTATGTTGAAACAGGCGAAAGTATTGAGCTCCACGACTGTGTGCCTAAATGAAACTCAAAAGTACTGGCTAGTGTTGAACTTGCGGCAGTAACAGAACGCACTTTAACTTCACCACCGGTAGCCAAAGGAGGTATATTGAACGGAAAAGACCTTTCGGGGATAAAATCGAAAATCTGTGCAAACCATTGCCGGCCCGATTTAATCAGGTTCAGATTATTTTCTTCATAAAAAGTATAGTAATCATACGAATCAACAATATCTGTTTCAGTTGCGAGCAGGCTTTCTTTCAAGGATATCCGTTTCCCGGAACCCTGGTCAGTAGTAAGAAAATAGCAAACAGTATCCGCGTACAAATGTGAAATATGTTCCCACATTTTTCCCGTGTTGTTGTATTGCCAGGTAACCGGCCCCTGTCCATAAAACAGGATATGATCCGTTTTGTCGAACGAGCCATCACTTTGCCCTGTAACTTCAATAGCATTTTCAGGAAGATCATCGGCACGGACTGCTGAATTGGCTTCGGGAAGCATTGTTCCTCCTCGGCTGTAAATACCGATTTTTGAAGGATTAAGCGTTTCCGGATTAATTCCCATCGCTACAAGATCGTTATATCCTATCTGGTATATTCCGGTCTGGGTTATTCCAATCTTATACCAGCTTCCCTGCAAAAGGACTGAATTTGAGGCATAACTCTGAACTGAGCTTTTCAATGTCAATTGCTGCTCAACAAACTGAATCCGGAAAGAGGACAATTTCATTACCTGGTTTGTAGTTTTTTCTCTTATAAATGGCAGCATCTCAATATGAACACCACTCTGCTTTTGACTAATAACTTTTTTTGAAGTGTACGAGAATTCGGCATGAACTTGTTTTTCAAAATCCTGTATGAGAACCTGTTCATCTGCTGAAAGGGGTATAAATATGCAATTATCGATCAAAACACTATCAGAAATTTTATCAATAAAAAAAGTTTCATTCCATATTGGCAAAGCTTTTATTCCGGAATAGCAGGCACCTTCAAATGAAATATTTTTAAATAGCGTATCATCAACAGAATAAACTGACGGCTTACTCCAGGAAATTACATGCCTCTGAGACTGAGACTGCGCTATCGATACCAGAGGTAACAGTAACGCTAACAGCCACAGAATCAGAATTATATTTTTCCTGATTAACAACTTAATGATTCTCAACAATTTATCAGAACTATAACAAAAACAGATGTATTTCGATTTAAAACCGATGGTTTAAGGAATCGTAAAAAAAACGTAATTTTACTTTCAATTGCCAGCTAGTAATGAAAACGGGAAAAACATTTCATTATTGCGGTTGTCGAGATATTTTGCAAAAACCTGCCGGATTAGTGAATTATTTCGTAATATTGTCCTCATAAATCTATGCGTACGAAAGCAGCAGCTATATTATTAATAGGATTTCTATTTTCTGTTACACTTGTTTCAGGACAGGATGCTGTATTTTCACAATTCTACGCCAATCCCGTTTATCTCAATCCAGCCCTGGCCGGGAATTTAATTTGCCCCCGTATTGCGCTTAACTATCGCAATCAGTACCCTGCATTAGGCGGCAATTATGTAACCTATAATGCAGCTGCCGACATGTATGTTAAAGCTCTTTCAGGTGGAATGGCTGTGATTGCTACTTCAGACATGACTGGTCCTTTAGCTTCCATATCTGGAAATATAGTATACGCTTATCATTTAAGGATAACGCAGAAACTCAGGATGAATGCTGCTTTAGAGGCAGGGTATTATCAAATAAGGCTGAACTGGGATAACCTTGTTTTTGAAGATATGATTGTTCCCAGCACAGGCGAAGTCATTTCAGGTTCCGAAGCTCAACCGGCCAAACTCAACGTGGGCGATGTTGATTTTTCAACCGGGCTGGTTTTAGGATACGATGAAAGATTTTTTCTTGGAGCTGCCGCCCACCATATAACCAATCCCGACCTGGCTTTTTACCAGGGGAATATCAGCCGCCTGGCAACACGGTTTACCATTCACGCGGGAGGAATTTTTAATCTGAAACAAGCTATACCCGGCAGAGAAAACGACGATTTTTCATTGTCGCCAAACCTGGTTTATATTCAGCAAGGTAAGTTCCACCAGTTGAATGGCGGCATGTATCTGAATTTTTATCCTTTTGTTACAGGCCTTTGGTTCCGGCACAATTTTGAAAATCCTGACGCGGCAATCGTTATGTTAGGATTTCAGCAACCAACATACAAGATTGGCTATAGTTTCGACTTTACCTTGTCCAAATTGGGTATGCCACCGGGCGGTACCCATGAGATATCATTCGTTTGGTATCTCCCATGTCCGAAAAAAGAATTTCAATACAAGGCAATAAAATGCCCTGGTTTTTAGTTAATATTCAAACAAACCATTAAAAAGATGTCTAACTACCGCAAAATAGCAGCAAAAGTATTGTTTGCAGCAACAATTGCACTTCTGGCTTCCTGTTCGAAATTTGGAGGGAAAGAGCCTTCACACTCAACCGGTTGGAATTATAATGACCCCAAAAACGGTGGTTTCCAGGTGAAAGATTACCAGGATCAAACAACAGGCCCCGGTCTGGTATTTATCGAAGGTGGAACTTTCACCATGGGACGAATCAGCGATGATCCTATGTATGAATGGAATAACATCCCTCGCAGGGTGACAATTCCTAGTTTTTACATGGACGAAACCGAAGTATCCAACCTGGATTATACAGAATACCTGTACTGGATCAGTCGCGTATTCGGAACAAGTTATCCGCAGATCTACAAGAAAGCATTACCCGATACTTTGGTATGGCGTGAAAAACTCGGTTATAACGAACCACTGGTTGAAACGTACCTCCGTCATCCTGCCTACAGGGATTATCCGGTGGTAGGTGTGAGCTGGTTGCAGGCTAACGACTATTGTTTGTGGCGTACCGACCGGGTAAATGAAATGTTGCTGGTTCAGCATGGTACATTGGATCTTGACCCGGCACAAAAAGACGAAAACAACTTTAATACCGAGGCTTACCTGGCTGGTCAATATACAGGCCTGGTAAATAAACCGGAGCGTGACCTGAATCCGAATGGAACCGGCGAACGCGCTGTACGCCTCGAAGATGGTATACTTTTACCCAAATACAGGCTCCCAACGGAAGCTGAATGGGAATTTGCAGCTTATGGTCTTGTTGGTAACACACATTTTGAACGGGTGGTTGAACGCCGTATTTATCCATGGAACGGAACTGTACTTCGTTCGGACGACAGCAAGTTTTATGGCAGCTATGTTGCTAATTTTAAACGGGGTCGCGGAGATTATATGGGTGTTGCCGGTAACCTGAATGACGGTGCCGCAATTCCTGCCGAAGTTGGTTCATACTGGCCTAACGATTATGGATTATATAACATGGCTGGCAACGTTGCCGAATGGGTTATGGATGTTTATCGTCCATTGAGTTTCGAAGATGTAAACGATATGGCTCCATTCCGGGGAAATACTTTCCAGACTCGCCAAACTGACGGACAAGGTTACCTGGTTCCTAAAGATAGCCTGGGTCGTATAAAATACCGCCCCGTTACAGAAGAAGAAGCCATGGGCAGGATCAATTACCGTAAGGCTGATAACATCAACTACCTCGACGGCGACTATCAGTCACTGGCAGGCGTTGATTGGATGGCTCCTACCGAAGGAGACAACACAAGTGATAAAATGTATGAATATGGTGTTTCATCCCTGATCAGTGATAAAACCCGTGTATATAAAGGTGGTTCCTGGCGCGACCCGGCTTACTATCTGAGCCCGGCAGCACGCCGTTCGCTGGACGAAAAAATGTCGACTAACTACATCGGCTTTCGTTGTGCAATGGGCAGTGTAGGCGGATCATCGGCAGGCAGAAAATAAAACTTATTTTGTTTGTAAAAAACCCATCCCCTATACGGATGGGTTTTTTATTTTAAGTAATTTGCATACTCTAAACTTTACTGTTCACATGCCTATTTCCATAGAAGAATTATATTCCGTTTATCTTAATCATCGGGCTATTTCTACTGATTCGCGGCATATTTTGCCCGGAAGCCTCTTTTTTGCTCTTAAAGGCGACAACTTTGATGGTAACAAATACGCAGGTATTGCCCTGGAGGCTGGTGCCGCCTATGCTGTGATTGATAATGAAACTTATGCCGGCAGCAAAACCCTGCTGGTAAATGATGTGCTCGAAGCTTTGCAGAAACTGGCTCTTATGCACAGGCGGAAATTAGCTATTCCTGTTGTAGCAATAACAGGAAGCAATGGAAAAACAACCTCCAAAGAGCTGATAAATGCCGTATTAAGCCAGCAATATTCTGTTACTGCTACCAAAGGTAATCTCAATAACCATATTGGTGTTCCTTTGACTTTGTTGGGAATAACAGAAGAAACTCA
Source organism: uncultured Bacteroidales bacterium (assembly GCA_903879715.1). Classification (GTDB taxonomy): domain Bacteria; phylum Bacteroidota; class Bacteroidia; order Bacteroidales; family UBA4417; genus UBA4417. The sequence continues at coordinate 61,210 of CAIRMR010000024.1, read as the reverse complement.
AATTGCTATAATTGAAATGGGCGCTAACCATCAGCTGGAAATTGCCCGGCTTTGTCAGCTTGCGGAACCAACACATGGATTAATCACAAATATAGGCAAGGCACACCTTGGAGGTTTTGGTGGTTATGAAGGTGTTATTAAAGCTAAAAATGAGCTTTATTACTGGCTTCGGAATTCGGCAGGCACTGTTTTTGTAAATTCAGGCAATCCATTATTGATGGAGCTTACATCAGGGATGAAAAGGATTTTGTATGGCCATGAAGAAGGCATACAAACCCGGGGAAAATCAAGGGATAACACTTCCACACTTGAATTGGATTGGCTTTCAGGTAATGAGATTATTACAATCCAAACAAACCTGGTCGGGAGTTATAATTTCGAAAACGTGATGGCAGCTATTTGTCTTGGGACATTTTTTAATGTTTCACCCGATAAAATCAAATCAGCTATCCATACTTACCAGCCTTCAAACAGCCGGTCGCAGGCGATGAAAACAGCAAAAAATTCCATTATTCTTGACGCGTACAATGCCAATCCTACCAGTATGCAACTTGCAATTGAGAATTTCAGGCAGGTAAAAGCAACACACAAAATGGTGATCTTAGGAGATATGCTTGAACTTGGCGATGAGAGCCTAGCGGAACACCTCACTATAGTAAATCTTGTGACTGAATCAGGTTTCGATCGTGTACTTCTTGTAGGTCCTGATTTTATGTCGGTTGCATCGGAAAGATTCCCATGTTTTAGTAATTCAGATGAGGCACTGGAATGGCTTAAGAAAGAACAAATTAAAGATTTCACAATACTGGTAAAAGGATCAAGAGGAATAAAAACGGAAAAAGTGCTTGATGCATTATAATATTTTAAGTCACGTTGGTTAACTATATTAAAAGATTCACTACAATTTGGAGACAAATTAGTTACCTTTGACGTCACTAATCTGAAAGAGCGTTATGATTATTTCATTTGGTTCTAAAGTGACAGAAAGAATCTGGAATGGTGAAAGCGTAAAACAGCTACCTTCAGAAATTCAACAAATTGGAAGAAGAAAGCTGAGAATGTTAAATAACTCTCAAAACATTAATGATCTGAGAATTCCGCCTTCAAACAGACTTGAGAAACTGTCAGGCAAATCACAATACTTTTACAGTATCCGCATCAATGACCAATGGAGAATAATCTTCAAATGGGAAAACGGCTTAGCGTCAGAGGTAGAAATAATTGATTACCATTAAAAAACCGCCAAAAATGGAAAATTTAACCAATGTACATCCTGGAGAAATCCTATTGGAAGAATTTCTGATACCGATGAATATTTCCGCATACAGGTTGTCAAAAGATCTGGAAATTCCTCAGACCAGGATTTCCCAAATTATAAAAGGCAAACGTAGGATTACTGCTGACACAGCATTAAGACTTAGTTCTTATTTCGGGAATTCGGCAAAGTTTTGGCTTGGTTTACAGGATGATTTTGATATAGAAGCTGAAAGTAGTTTGCAAATTGAAATATTTAACAAAATCCGGCTGATTCGAAAAAAAGAATCACCAGAACAAGTTGTCTGATTAAAAAGGGTTACCAAATAGAGTTCGATGCAAGAGGAATTACTCATATTTAAAAATATAGATGAAAACAATCAGTATCATCGGAATGATGTCGGGTACTTCACTTGATGGGGTTGATCTTGCGCATTGCATAGTTGAGGAAACAGAAAACGGCTTTAGTTATCATTTAGGAGTATGTGAAACCATTCCTTATCCCGAATCCTGGCTGAACAGGCTGAAAGCGCTTCCAACTGGGTCAGCTTTGGAATATGCCGAAACCCATACCGCGTATGGAAGATATATAGGTCGGTTAATCCTGGATTTTATCAACCAGAACAGGATTTCGGCTGATTTTGTTTCCAGCCATGGGCATACTATTTTCCATAATCCAACGAAACAATATACTTCACAGATTGGCGAAGGCGCTGCTATTGCAGCTATTTGCGGATTGCCTGTTGTTTGTGATTTCCGGACAGGAGATGTAGCTGCGGGCGGACAAGGCGCGCCCCTGGTTCCAATTGGGGATCAGTTGCTTTTTGCCCAATACGACTATTGTCTTAACCTCGGCGGGTTTGCCAACATCTCCATGCAGCTCAATGGTAAGCGGGTTGCCTTTGATGTTTCACCTGCAAATATTATTCTTAACCATATTGCAGCTCAAAAAGGAAAGCCTTACGATAAAGACGGGGAGATGGCAGCTTCGGGAATGGTTCACCCGGAATTGTTGCAAACACTCAACAGCCTCGGGTACTATCATTTACAGCCACCCAAATCATTGGGCAGAGAATGGATTGAGAAGGAAATACTTCCAATGTTAGCCCTGTTTAATATCAGTCATGAAGATGCCGCATGTACTTTTTGCGAACATATAGCATTTCAAGTTGCAGCCTGTCTGGATAATGATCCCCATAAGCAAATGTTTGCAACCGGCGGAGGCACTTTTAACAATTACCTGGTTAAGAGAATTGCTGCAAATACGGCTGTTAAACTCGTTATTCCTGACCCAAAAACAGTTAATTACAAAGAAGCATTAGTTTTTGCTTTCCTGGGTTTGTTGCGCATGCAAGAGAAGCCCAATTGCCTCGCATCGGTAACCGGCGCATCCCGCAATGTTTCGGGCGGGGGGGTATATTTTCCATAGCGTAATTTACTACCCATACAGATATTCCTTTACCATTAGAGATGAATCGTATATTGATTTTATCTACTTTTGTGCCTTCAAAAAAAAAGAATACTTTATTGATTGAATAAGTCAAAAGTAAACTCCAAGATCCTTAGTATACGCCAAAAATCCTCATATGAACCTGAGCAATAAAGTATTGATTAGCCTGATAACCGGAGCATTCCTATTGCTACCTGTTTTTACATTCGCAGCAGTTCCGGCTGCTATTCCTTTGATTTTCGGTATCCGTCTTGAGTTTGCCATTTTTGCGCTAACGCTGATTGGAGTTGCAGTATTCCATAACAAAACCATGTTTGTAGCCCTGGGTGGATTGTTGGCATTGCTTATTTTGAAATATCTGTTCCTACCTGACTATTCCTTTGTTGAGCATATTTCAGGAACCTCAGACCAGGAAGGCGAATGGCGGACGCTGCTTAACCTGACCGGTTTGTTGTTTGGTTTTGGAATTTTGGCTAAAATTTTTGAAGAATCAGGAATTCCCGATAAACTGCCTGCAATCCTTCCTAATGACTGGAAAGGTGGGTTTCTTTTACTGGCTTTAGTTTTCGTAATATCAAGTTTTCTGGATAATATTGCTGCAGCAATGATTGGCGGTGCCGTTGCTGTTGTGGTTTTCAAAGGAAGAGTTCATCTGGGATACCTGGCCGGTATTGTAGCGGCAAGTAATGCAGGTGGTTCAGGATCAGTTGTTGGCGACACTACAACTACATTAATGTGGATTGATGGAGTGAATCCTTTAGATGTAACGCATGCGTATTTCGCAGCTATCCCAGCATTATTTCTTTTTGGTATTCCTGCCGCAATAATACAAGACAGGTATAACCGGATTACAAAAGACGCCAGTAAGATTGTAAAAATTGATTCAGTTAAAATCCTGATAGTTGCATTAATCCTGACCGGGGCAATACTCACCAATTACTTGATGGATTTCCCGGCAGTTGGTGTCTGGATTGCAATCCTGATCGGTTCTCTTTTACGCAAGACACCCTGGGATGAAATTCCCAAATCATTGCAGGGCACAATCTTCCTTGTTGCGCTGGTAACATGTGCATCACTGATGCCTGTAGATCAACTTCCCGCAGCCACATGGCAGACTGCTTTCTCACTTGGTTTTGTTTCGGCGGTGTTTGATAACATTCCCTTAACCAAACTTTGCCTCGAACAAGGAGGATATGATTGGGGTGTGCTGGCTTATACCGTTGGTTTCGGAGGTTCCATGATATGGTTCGGATCATCAGCGGGTGTGGCTTTATCAAATATGTTTCCCGAAATGCGTTCTGTAACTGAATATGTAAAAAAAGGGTGGTTTGTAATTGTTGCGTATATTGTCGGGTTCTTTATCATGCTTGGCCTGGTTGGATGGCATCCTCATGCACCTCATCGTAAAGACAAAAAAGCAATTCAAACGGAACAGATTATTGTTCCTTCAGTTATGGATTCAGCATCACATTAATTGCACAATCCTGGCTGAAATAAGTGCCTGACTTAAAATTGACCCAACTTCATAAACACGGCTTATCGAAATGATTGCCGTTTTTTTTTAATTCAGTTGAAATAAAAACAAGTAATTTCGGTTCCTATTAACAAAGTGCTGTTTAAAAGTACATACAACTTTATCCTGAAGTTGTCGCTAACAGGATTACCTTTATACTGAAAACCAATATTTATGATTAACGGAGTAATTCTTCAGATTGTGCAGGCAACAGGAGCTTCAAGTGATACTGCAATTGCCGCAGCCGATACTGTGAAACAAGTAATTGCAGCAGTTCCACAAGCGGTAAAACACGCAGAAATAACTCTTTCACTCTGGGATCTGACCTTAAAAGGTGGACCTGTAATGATCCCTATTGTTTTACTCTCAATTTTAGGGATTTATATATTTATTGAAAGGTATATTATTATAGGCCAGGCATCGAAAGAGGATTCGCATTTTATGGATAACATCCGCGACTTTATGCACGAAGGCCGTATGGATTCAGCGTTGTCGTTATGCCGGGGCAACAATACACCAATCGCCCGAATGATAGAGAAAGGCATCCATCGGCTTGGAAGACCTTTAAGTGATATTAACGCAGCCATCGAAAATGTTGGCAATCTTGAAGTTGCTAAACTCGAAAAGAATATTGCGCTTTTGGCCACTGTAGCCGGAGGAGCCCCGATGCTGGGATTTCTGGGTACGGTTATCGGCCTGGTGAAAGCTTTCTACGATATGTCGATGGCCAGCAACAATATTGATATACAATTACTTTCGGGTGGTATTTACCAGGCTATGGTTACTACGGTAGCCGGTCTTATAGTGGGTATTATAGCTTACTTCTGTTACAATATACTGGTAGCAAAGGTTCAGAAGGTTGTATATATGTTACAGTTCAGGGCATCCGAATTCATGGACCTGCTGCATGAGCCGTCTAAATAGGAATACCGTATTACGAACTACAACGCATTAAATATTTCATTTATGGCTATTAAGTCGCAAAATAAAATAAGTGCCGAATTTAGCATGGCGTCCATGTCGAACCTGGTATTCCTGTTACTGATATTCTTTATTCTTACCTCTGCGCTGGTAGCTCCCAATGCCATTAAACTTCTATTGCCATCCGGTTCCGGTAAAACCCTTTCAAAACAATCTACATTCGTTTACATCAACAATAAAAACCAGATTTTTGTAAACGAAACACCAGCAACCGGTTTGAATTTACAACAGCTGCTATCTCAATCGCTGATCGGGCAAACCGAAGGAGTAATCGTTCTGCAACTTGACCGAACCGTTCCTGTACAATCCTTTGTAACAGTAATTGAAGCAGTAAACCAGATGAATACTGTATTAAAAACCAAACACAAAGTAATTCTTGCCACCACTCCCAAAGAGTAATTCCCTTCCCATTGTCCAATGCTTCCCTACTCATTTTCTCTCATTCCCCCATTCTCCCGCACTCCCAAAACCCTAACATGGACAAGTCAGAATCAAAAAGTAATGAAAAACACATAACAATAAATTAAAAATAATTAAGAAACGGAGCATAGGATACTTTTACATTATAAATTTTGAGTTTAGTGTTACTAATTCAATTTCAAATGGCTTGAAATCAGTAAACACCAAACACAATAAACTGATAATCATTATTATGAAGAAATATTATGCCAAGAACAACATCATTTTAACGGATTAGATACTAAACCCTTATACCCAATCCCCAATCCTTTCGAATGCTATCGAACAACGAGCAAAATGAACGCAAATACCGAATAGCAGCTTTTGCTGGCACATTGTTGTTCCATGCTTTAGTAGCGGGTGCGTTGTTGTTTCTGGCTTTTCATACATCCCTCCCACTTCAGGAAGAAACAGGTGTTGAAATAAACTTCAATTATAAGAATACTAATAAAGGCGGCCTTCATACAGAAGACCGTCCAGTAACCCCCGGTGTATCAGATTCGAAGTTGCAACCTGAAGAAGAGACGGAAGACTATACAGAAACGCTTATTCTTTCGGAAAAGAAAACAAATATACCGAAACCAATTTCGGGTAAAATCAGAAAATCAATCGTTGAAACGCCTGACGAATCAACTGTTGTTCACAAAACAGTTTATTCAGGCTCCTCTAATTCAAATAGCAGCAAACAGCCTGTAATACCTGACAAACAGGATAACCCCGGCACTTTAAAAGGATCGCAAAACCAAAATGACCCAGCAGGAAAAGGAAATGGAATTTCATTTGATCTTGGCGGACGAAAGGCCCGAATTTTACCAAAACCTTCATTCAATTCATCTGAAGACGGGAAAATTGTAGTTTCTATTAAAGTTAATGTCGACGGGAAAGTTATATCAGCAACCGCCGGTGATAAAGGCACTACAATTACAGAACCCAATTTGTACAAACAGGCTGAAAACGCTGCCCGGATTTCGCTCTTTGCCCGCGATTCCAATGCTCCTGAAGCACAACGCGGAACAATTACGTACTTTATTGTGAAACAGAAGTAAGATAGAAGTCGGATGTCGGATGTCGGATGTAGATACAGGAATATTTATAATTTGATAATCGGCTGGCACATTCTGAAAACCTATACCCTTTGCTATCTTCGCTAATTATACTTAGTAGGAATTCACATTTTATTTACTCAACAGAAAACGGTATTTTTGCGCTTAGCATTGTACAGAAGAAATCCGTTAAAGCCATTATCCTTTTCCATAAATCCCTTCCACTTTTCCGGAAACTGCTTTTCAGCATATGCGGGAAAGACAAAGTTCATAATCTCACAAACTGAAATAAAAAAAATGACCAGAATCCTTTTCCTTATCATACTGACACTTACTACGTATTGTGCGCAAAGTCAAAACTTTTATGAAAGTTACTTTCCAGCTAATTTTGAATCAGCTGATTCAGGCACTGTCAGCATCCATTTCTACAACAACAATTTTGTTAAAAACAATGAATATTTCGGTCCATATACCGAAGGCATCACTTATATAGGGACAATAATTCAGCCGGAAGTAAGCTGGTCGATCAGCGATAAATTCAGCCTGAGTGCAGGTTGGTATCTGCGCTATTTTTATGGAAAGGACAATTTCGAGAAATCTCTTCCTGTAATCAGGGCCAGGTATACTTTTCGTCCCGGAGCACAGGTCATAATAGGACAACTGGATGGGCAGCTTAAGCATGAATATATTGAACCCATTTACAATACGGATAATTATTACAGCACTAATCCGGAATACGGAGTTCAGTTTTTATTAGATAGAAAAAAAGTTCATGTTGATTTTTTTATGGATTGGGAAAAATTTCTGATGCCGGGTGAAGCGCACCAGGAAGAAATAGCAGGTGGGCTGCTGGCATCCTATTCGGTAAACGACCGTTCCGAAAACCACGGACTGAGCGCTCATTTCCAAAGTATTATTCATCATTTCGGCGGACAGGTTGATGTGTCTGAAAGTCCTATAGAAACACGCTCCAATATGGCAGCCGGACTGGAATACGCATTTTTGCCGGGGTTAAAAATACTTGACAATATAACACTCTCCTCTTTCTACATTCAGGCAATGGAATTGTCTAACACCAACACAATCCCATTTGAATCAGGCTTTGCAACTCAAAATACTGTTACTTTTAAAAACAAATGGTTTAAACTAGGCACAGGATGGTTTCATGGCGATAGATACTTTGCGCCCAAAGCCGATTGTCTGTTTCAGTCTGTATCTCAGATTGACGACTACTACACCAGCCAGGGAAGAGATCTGATTACTTCAAAATTTATTTTCGGAAATGAGATTACAAAAGGGGTTAACCTGAGTATCCGTTTTGAATCCTATTATGATCTGCAAAGGGATTGGAATGATTTCAGCTATGGATTGAATATCAGCGTGAATGAAAAGGTTTTTGAGAGAAAACCAAAAGGGAAGAGAGATTAGTTTGTCGAGGACTGGACTCGTTAAGTCATTCAGCTGACATTCCAATGTTGTTTGAGTTTGGGGTTTGGGATCAAGGAAAAGAGATATCCGAATTTGTAACTAATCAGTTTGTCTAAAGTATTGAAAAACAAATATATGCCACAGATAACACAGATTTCACAGACAATTATTCATCATTTTTAATTGAAATTAATTGAGAAACTGCTAAAAGCAGTCTAAAATCTGTGTAATCCGTGTAATCTGTGGCAAAAAAACATTATAATCAGACTGATTAGTTACCCGAATTTTAAATTTCCAAGAATAATGATGACCTGAGTCCGTTTTTGAACTTTTTTTAACGCGAAGCATTTGAACTTCGGCTTATTTCGGCTTCGCTCAACAACCACCGTTCAGTGCCCTTAGAATATACAAGACTTTTGAAACCTTGGAACGCCGAAGGCATTTGAACCCTTGAACGCGAAGCATTGAACATTGAACTCTAAAAATGACGTACCAACAAACATTAGCCTATCTTTTCAATCAGTTGCCGATGTTTCATCGTATAGGTGCGGCGGCATATAAAGCTGATCTCAGCAATACGATTGCCCTTTGCAAAATCCTCGGCAATCCCGAAAAAGAATTTAAAAGTATTCATATTGCAGGTACAAACGGAAAAGGATCAACGTCTCACTTTCTGGCATCTGTAATGCAGGAATCAGGCTATAAAACAGGTCTGTTTACTTCACCCCATCTGAAAGATTTCCGCGAACGCATCAGGATTAACGGGAAGATGATCAGTAAACGTGATGTAACCGCTTTTGTGGAACAGCACCTGGCTGACTTCGAAAGAATTGAACCTTCATTTTTCGAATGGACCTTTGCACTGGCTGCATGGTATTTCGCAAAGGAAAATGTTGATATTGCAGTATTGGAAACAGGCATGGGCGGAAGGCTGGATTCAACGAATGTTATTAAGCCGGTTGTTACAGTTATCACTAATATCGGGCTGGACCACACTCAATTTCTCGGGAATACTTTGGAAGAAATTGCAGGCGAAAAAGCAGGAATTATCAAACAAGGAATTCCTATTGTAATTGGAGAGACACATCCTGAAACTTCATCAGTTTTCACTGAATTCGCAAAAAGACTTCAATCAACGATCACTTTTGCAGACCAGCATATTTTGCTCAATCAAACATATTTCACTAAGCATCGTCCACCTTTGCTTGCTGCGGAATTTTATTCATCAATAACCGGCGATACACACAAACTCGTATCTCCCCTTTCGGGAAAATACCAGTTAAAAAATCTTGCAACCGTGATCGGCACCATCGAAAAACTGATAGAAAGAGGTCTTACCATCCAGGAAGAATATATTAATTCAGGTATCCGAAAAGTAGTAAAAAACACAGGATTAATGGGCCGCTGGCAAACCATTTCAAAGAATCCGCTTACCATTGCCGATATTGGCCACAATCCGGATGGAATTAATGAAGTACTTGAACAGATTGCGTTAACACCGCACAAAAACCTTCATTTCGTTATTGGCGTAGTGAACGACAAAGACGTAAAAACAATGCTTTCAAAACTGCCGAAGAACGCTACATATTATTTCTGTAAAGCTGATATACCAAGAGGTTTGGATGCAGGAGAACTGGCGAAACTTGCTGAAAATTTTTCTCTAAAAGGAAAGGTTTATGCAAGTGTAAAAGAAGCATTAAAAGCTGCTACAAACTCAGCTGCATCCAATGATCTGATCATGGTTGGAGGAAGCGCTTTTGTAGTGGCGGAGATATTATAGAAGAGTGAATAATGAATAGTGATTAGTGAATAGGTATAAATCAGATTGTGAAAAAAGAATTTCCAGACATAAACATTTCTTTTTTGTAGAATCTGGCTTATCTTTAATAATACAAAAAATCAATCCAATGAAAAGATCAAAATTAAATTCCGCACTGTTAATTACAATTTCCGTATTTGCAGTTTTTGCCCTTTCCGATTGTACCGGTTCAAAGAAAATGTTTGTTGCCGAAGATCTTACGGCCGAAAACCTGTTCTCTACTAATATCGAAGGACCGGCTTTTGACAGAAACGGTCAGTTGTATGTAGTGAATTACCTGCATGATGGCACTATAGGCAAAGTTGCTCCTGACGGAACATGTTCAATGTTTATCGGACTACCGGCCGGAAGCATTGCTAACTGCATTTTGTTTGACAAAAAAGACAATATGTTTCTTCCTGATTTTACCGGGCACAACATTCTTCACGTAGATATGCAGACTCAAAAAGTAACTGTGTTCTGCCACGAACCACGTATGTATTCTCCCAATGATTTATGCATGAACCGCAACGGGCAGATTTTTGCCAGCGATCCCGACTGGAAAACCAGTGTCGGGCAATTGTGGAGAGTTGATCCTGACGCAAAACCAGTTCTACTGGAAACAAATATGGGCACTACGAATGGTATTGAGCTAAGCCCTGACGAAAAATCATTGTATGTAAATGAAAGCGTTCAGTTATGTGTATGGAAATATGATGTGGATGAAAAAGGCAATGTTTCGAATAAAAAGCTGTTTTACAAATTTGATGATTTTGGCCTCGATGGCATGAAATGCGATAAAAAAGGTAACCTTTACATAGCGCGCTGGGGAAAAGGAACTATTATAGTTTTATCACCGCAAGGAAAACTCATCCGCGAAATTCCTCTTAAAGGAAAACAATGCAGCAATATTGTTTTTGGAGGTAAGGACGGCAAAACCATGTTTATCACCCTTCAGGACCGGAAATGCATGGAAAAGGTGGAGAGTAATATCCCGGGAAAGAAGTACTAAGTAAAAAATGCACCTAAACTCAAATTGCCTTTGTGCCATCAGATTGCTTCGGCGGTGGAGTGACTTTTAGATAGTCCTTCCTCCAAAAGATTGCTTCGGCGCTAGTTATTTCGGGGAGAGACAACTAAGCATTCGCGCCTCGCAATAACCTGCACACCCCGTAAATGTGAAAAGTAAACAACAGTCCACATAATTAGATGTGGGTATAAATAACGATAGTACACACTAAACCCTAATCCCAAAACCCTCAACTAATGAACACATACTCCATGATTGGCGCAGGCATAGTAATATTTGCATTGCTTTCGTATAGTTTATCAATTATTACCGAGCAGCGTAAAAAACTGGTAACTCCATTTGTTCTCCGTTATCTTACAATAGGAATTATACTGGATATTACAGCAACTACATTTATGATTATCGGATCGTCGAATTCAGCTTTTTCTCTGCATGGTATACTGGGGTATTCATCGCTGGCTGCAATGTTTATAGATACGATATTAATCTGGAGGTTTCATTTAACCACTAAAGCCGGCGCCATTGTGCCAAAAGGATTACATCTCTATTCACGCTATGCTTATGCATGGTGGGTTATAGCATTTATCACAGGGCTTATGCTGGTGATTTTCAGATAGGAAGTTGAAATCCCCCTTATTAACAGGCATAAAAGTAAAGCGGCATCGGTAGAACGATCAGCCGCCCGATATCAGATGTAGTACCATCACATCATCGCCATCCTTAACTACAGCTGTATTATGTTCGCTCTTTTTTACAAGATGACCATTCACTTTTATAACTAACATCTTAAAAGTAAAATTCTTCGCTTGCAATAATTCACCGACAGTGAATTGATCACCGGCAAATTCTTCTACTTTATTGTTGAGTATAATCTTCATTATTTAATTTTCAGTATGAATCTGGTGTTCGTTAGAGCCCAGCAGAATTTCGAGAACAGCATTGGCCTGCATATTTGCAACTATTCCTACACGCGGAGCCAGGGGCGGGCATTCGTCAGCAATAGCGTTTTTTTCGTCACCACAGATGATCAGCTTATCCGACTGCCTGCTCCTGATCAGGTTATTATCACCCCATCCGGCCATGCCAACGCCCATCACCAGGTATTTATCAGGCATATAATTATGAACGGCATCCAGGATCAGATATTTCATTTCCGGTTTATCGAACGCTTCAATAATTACATCGCACTTACCGTATATTTCAATAATATCGCTCTGGCACAAACGGATATCGAAGGTGTTAACTCTCACGTCAGGGTTGATTCGAAACAGGTTTTGTTTAAGCGCAGCAACTTTCAACATACCAATCTGATCATAAAAATAAAACTGGCGGTTCAGATTACCTTCCTGCACCAGGTCGAAATCGGCAATTACCAACCGCCCTACTCCTACCCTGGCCAAGGCCACCGCACAATTGGACCCAAGTCCGCCACAGCCGGCAATCCCAACTGTTTTGGTTTTTAAAATTTGCTGTATATGCTCGAAAGTCATGGGACAAACTTAGAGAAAAACACAATATGTGTCGTATATTTCTCTGAAAACAAATTAACAAGATTTGGGTGACTGACCCGAATATTGATTATGCTATTGTATATCAGTCCGATGTAAAACACTCAGAGATTCTCATGCCCGCACTATGAACTCCTAAAAAAAATAATTTATTTTTTCCGGATATAAATATGCTTAATATTGTTTTTCCCGGAGTCGCGTTCGTCAATTTCGAATTTGTTAATACTCCGGATAAGAGGCAACAATTTGGGAAAGCCATAATTACGCGGATCAAAATCCGGTTTTTTCTTTAGCATCAGGTTGCCTAACTCCCCCAAGAAAGTCCAGCCATTTTCGTCGGCCAGATCCGTAATACTTACCGAAAACAATTTAATAATTTCAGGATCAATCTTGCTTAAAGGCTCATTTTTAGGCTTAGCTGATTTCTTGGATTCTTTCCGGTTGCTGCTTTCAACCGGGCTTGCTGCCTCGGCTTTCAGGATTTCGATATAAATAAATTTGTCACAGGCTTTTATAAACGGATTAAGCGTTTTCTTTTCTCCGATCCCGATAACCATCATGCCAGCTTCGCGAAGCCTGGTAGCCAACCGGGTAAAATCACTGTCGCTCGAAACTATACAAAATCCATCAACCTTGCCGGTGTATAAAATATCCATAGCATCAATTATCAGGGCGCTGTCCGACGAATTCTTCCCGGTTGAATAACTGTACTGCTGCACAGGTGTAATCGCATTTTCCAGGAGAACATTTTTCCAGCCCGAAACGGTTGGCTTCGTCCAGTCGGCATATATTCTTTTAAATGTTGGAATCCCGTATTTAGCGATTTCCTCAAACATTTCTTTCACATTGGCATATGGAACATTGTCGGCATCTATTAATACCGCAAGCTTCAGGTCTTTGGAGGTTTCCATTGTATTATTATTAGGATTTTTCAAACTGTCGTGAATTTATCCGGCAGCTTCTGAAGAAATAGGTTGAGTGAACTAAAAAGTTCTTAGCTACCGTCCATCAAATATAGTGATTTGACTTGACATAAGGTATAAACTCGGATTAACTGAATTGTCTCATCAGCAAAAACAGCTCCATAAACTGATTTTATTCAGCTATTCAGATAAGCCTGTTGATTTTGAATGTCAGCATGAATAGGAGGAACAGTATCCGTGCTGATAAATGAATTCCAAAAAGGATCTTCTGTACAATAAAGATCCACCTATAGTTATGCCTATTAAAAATTGAATAAATCGTCGGCACAATCAGGGAAGCGTTAAAACACAATACTGCTATTTCCATTGGATCTATAAAATGCTGCTAATCCGGAATTGTTTTTGAGTCCATAAGACAATAATTGAAAGCGCGGATACAATATTTAACAAGGATAAGCAGGAAATTTTGTGGTAAACCAATGCTATTATCATTACTGCCGGATAAATCAGAATAGAAACCACTAAAATAATACTGATCAATTGGTCCTACTAGCTTATCATAAAATATTTTAACAATTGAATAGCATCAGAAGATACACTCTGTTCCAAAAAAAAACAATTCAATCTCTGATATATTTTTGAGATTCAACGAATAATTTTAAAAAAATGGATCGTAAATTTTTTTACGAATCTGCCATAATTGGGAAAGCCAAAAATAGTGCTTTGCCGGCATATCAAATCCGGTTCCACCTTGCGCCAATCCATTCTTCCTGTTGTTCCCGGCTAAGAAATGTCCAGGCCACGATACGGCTTATTTTATTTCCCTGGCCCATGGGAATGGTTTTCACTTCCCGGGCTTCAGCTTTTCGAAGGGATTCGTAAACACTTCGGAGATTGGCTTCCTTAGAAATCAGTGTGGAAAACAGAAAACAGGAAGTCGCGAATTGCCTGCTTTGGATAATCATATTTTGAACAAACCGCTCTTCACCTCCTTCGCACCACAATTCACTGTTTTGACCTCCAAAATTCAGTATTGGTTTGGCAATATTTTTTTTTGTAAGATTTGTCAGTTTACGGACTGATCCTGATCGTGCTTCGGCCAGCGATGCGTGAAACGGAGGATTACAGATGGTGAGATCAAACATTTCATCCTCTTTAATAATCCCGCGAAAAATATCTTTAGGTCTATTTTGCAGCCGCAAATCAACTTTTCCTTTCAGGGAGGGATTTAATTCAACTATTTTACCAGCGGATTTAATTGCAACAGGATCAATATCGGAACCAACAAATGACCAGCCATATTCAGCGGTTCCAATGATTGGATAAACACAATTAGCTCCGGCTCCTATGTCGAAGCACTTTATTGCTTCACCTTTTGGAATTACATCCTTGTTTGTAGTACCCAATAAATCAGCGATATAATGAATATAGTCGGCTCTTCCGGGAATAGGCGGGCATAAATAACCCTGGGGGATATCCCAGTAATCTATGTTGTAGTATTGTTTCAGTAAAGCTCTGTTGAGCATTTTTACAGCTTCCGGGTTGAAAAAATCAATCGATTCGTCGTCAAACTTATTCAACGAAACAAACTGGGCCAACTCAGGGCAACTTCGTATAAGCAACTTAAAATCATACCGCTCACGATGCTTATTTCGTGGATGCAACTGAGTTTTCTCTTTCGGATGTTCTCGCTTTGGAGGAAACATAATGAATTTTCAATTCATAGGTTTAAATGTTCGATTACCAATGGCATTCAAAATTTCTGGCTCAAGAGTTTCTGGGCTGAAGAGTTTCTGGTTTAGCTACACAGTTTCCTGCTTTTCCAGTTTTCTGACTTTCATTTCCCAAATACCGCATTTCCAACTCAAAATCCTTGTAAATTAATGCTTTCGCTATCGATCATAGTTATCCATTTACCCATCTTTTTTTGAATAACTTTAAAATGATCCTTGTCGGCGGGTGTAATAAAGGAAATAGCTTCACCCGGAGATTCTGCCCGGCCAGTTCTGCCAATCCGGTGAATGTATTCTTTGGGGGACCGTGGCAATTCGTAATTAATTACGTGAGGCAAAAACTGGATGTCGATACCGCGAGATATCAGGTCAGTTGCAACCAACACGCGCAGTCGGCCTGTTTTAAATTCATCCAAAGCATCCGTTCTGGACCCCATACTCTTTTTGCTGTGAATGGCCATGGCATCTATTCCGTTTTTGCGAAGCTTATCAACCACATTGTCAGCCGAGTAAATTGAAGATGTGAAAACCAAGACCTGTTTCAGATCATTGTGTTTGATCAAATAACGTAACAAAGGGCCTTTTTTCTCACTGGTGACAAAATACGCCATCTGTGTAATGAGGTCAATATTTTCAGCTTCTGATTCTATTTTTATAACCAAAGGCTCATGCAAAAGCATTTGGGTAATGTTGTTCACATCCTCACTCAGTGTCGCCGAAAACAACAGATTCTGACGTTTCTCCGGCAATAATGCTAAAACTCTCGTCACTTCATCCTTAAAACCAAGATTAAGCATTTTATCCGCTTCATCGAGTACAAGAGTTTCAATTTCCGATAAATGCACTGCATTGGATTCAACCAGTTCCAATAATCTGCCTGGTGTGGCAATTAATACATTGACTCCGGATAATGCCATCATTTGCGGATTTATGGAAACACCGCCAAAAACTGCCAGTGTTTTCACTTTCTGAGGAAGTCCCACGCTGAACAACCGGAATACTTCGCGTACCTGCACTGCAAGCTCGCGT
Organism: uncultured Bacteroidales bacterium; assembly: GCA_903879715.1. GTDB lineage: Bacteria > Bacteroidota > Bacteroidia > Bacteroidales > UBA4417 > UBA4417. The sequence continues at coordinate 45,061 of CAIRMR010000024.1, read as the reverse complement.
GTGGGCACCAATACCAAAACATTTACATTTCTGCTTCGGGAGGTCTCAACCCTCTGCATATTCATTAAAAGCGGCAATACATAACCGGCAGTTTTTCCGGAACCGGTTGGAGCAATACCTAACACATCTTTTCTTTTTAATATTGCCGGTATAACCTCGAGCTGGATAGGATATGGCTGGGAGTAATTTTGGACTGCCAGAGCGTTTAACAACGATGGTGATAATCCTAAAGAAGTGAAAGGCATAGTATTGGTTTTGTAATTGGATAATTTTTCGTGGTAAAGGTACAGGAAAACAGATTGTAAGTGAATTTGATTTTGCGGCTACACGCTTCATGATAAGAAGGCAGATTAACAGAAAGCCCCGTCAGTTAATTCTAACAGGGCTTTTTTTTACAAGCAAACAATGCGATATTCTGTTGCCTATGATATTAGACGAAGCTATTGAATTACAATTTTTTGAGTATGCCTGTTTTCCGGATCGTAAATTTCGATAAAATAAACTCCTTTTTTTAGCCTGGTAAGGTCTATTTCATTCAACTTTTCACCTTCTGTTAATATCCGGGAATAAACCTGCCGTCCTAGTTGATTGTATACGATTACCTGAGTAACGTCTGCAGAATTTTTAATCCTGAATTTTCCCGATGACGGATTCGGGAAAATGGTCAATGCATTATCTGCTACAAACTTAGGAATCCTGGCATATAGGATAGGCTGCGATTTAAATTGGATTTCATCAATCGTTAATACTGATCCAAGGGCAGATAACACATTATCTTCCCATCGTAACGCCTGGATATTTACAATTACCGTATCAGGCGCCTGCCATAAATCAAAAGGAATTTCGAAATACTGATATTCCGTTGAAGCTAAAAGATCCCTGCCTTCCCATTGGAATGAGGTTCCATTTTTCTTAAATTTCATGCTTACCTGTGCTTTTACATTTGATGATGGGGTGTATTTATACCAGAATGTGAGGGTATCTTTTTTGTTTGTAAAACGTTGACCACCGAGTTCAATACAATTATTATTGCAATTTTCAGAATAGTATCCGGTGGAAACCTGCTCACCACGTGCCACAGGTACTCCACTATTATCCCCAAGGTATGTTTTTAGTTTAATTGCATATTTTCCTTTATATGCATCAAGAGTCCTGTTTTCAAGCCCTCTTTGATCATAATTTGTTTGCATGATCCAATCTTCAGGAGTCAATAATGTTTCAGTTTCCCACAATTCAAAATCACCATTCATCCCTTCGGGCTGAATGATCACACCGGTGAAAGACACAGAATCAAGTACAAGAACACTTCCGGCTACGCCATTGTCACTAACCATAATATTGCTTGAAGTGGCAGCAAATATTACGGAGTCGGGTGCTTTGGAAAGCGGTGGGTCAAAAGTGAAATTAAAATGAGTCCAATCGGTATGCAGATCGCCGATAGGATAAAGGTACGTACCTATATTAATTCCACCTTTACTAAAAACAGCAAAAATAATTGCTGAATCACCTGTTGCCACATTGTATTTATAATATCCCTGTATACCCGTTGGGATTTCAGTATATGGCGCTCCACCTGTCCATTCTATAGGATTGCCACTCTTTGGATTTGAATTTAAAAAATAACCAAAAGCAGTATTAGTACCCGAAGTAACAGTAGAAACTTCGATAGCATAAGTACCATGGTAAGCGTCAACCGTTTTAATCACATTAAACGGCAATGGTGTTTCGTAGCGGTAAAATGCATCATAATTTGAGTTGTACGGATAATTCAGAGGATAATCATAAGTCACCGAATTCCAGGATTCGAAATTCCCATTGGGAATGGAAGTTTGCCCATAGGCGGTAATAGCCATGTAAGCAAGAGGAAGCAAGAGTAGTAGTTTTTTCATTTTAATGAATTTTTAGCACTCATGTGAATAAATATTTAGTCCCGTTTTTTAAAGTGGGATCTGGTCTCCACTGGTGATACATCTTTTTTACATGTGGTTCACGTTTATTTATTAAATTTCATTTAAAAAACTGACCTGATGTGAATAAATACAATTGATGCTAAGGAATGCTCTTAATGGAACAGGATGAATCTCTGCCAGGAATGTTGCTTTTTATCTGAAACTAATATACAACCATTTAATGCAAAATAACAACCTAAATCGTTCAAATATTTACTAAATATCAACATTGTAATGTTAGCAACCAGCCTGTTAGCCAAATAATAACGGTGGCAGTTAAATAATTTTACTCTTTCTTATTTATTATATTACTGTTCATCAAAACAATCTCGCGTCACTCCCGAATAGCAGATAAATGCTCAAAGTATAAAAGTTATAAGCTGTAAGATTTTATTTTGATTTAAAAAATGCTGATGCTTGGCAAATTTTCAGTTTCTTTGTATAACAATGTCTCTTTATATAACATCTTTAAATTCAGGAAGCAACGGGAACTGCTATTATATTGGCAATCAGCATGAAGCTGTATTGATCGATGCTGGTTTATCATGCCGCGAAACCGAAACGAGGATCATGCGACTGGGATTATCGATGCACAGGGTCAAAGCTATTTTTGTTTCGCATGAGCATTCCGACCATACGCGAGGTGTTGGTGTGATTACGCGTAAGTATAAGATTCCTGTATACTTTTCGCCCCTTACACATGAGAACAGCAGGCTACACCTGGATAAAAATTTCATCCGTTACTTCAACTCCAATATTCCGGTAAATATTGGTGAACTTTCAATTAACGCATTCCCTAAATTGCATGATGCATCTGAACCTCATAGCTTTACCGTTACCGGAAACGGAATCACAATCGGAGTTCTTACTGACATTGGTTCGGTTTGTGAGAATGTAGCCTCGAATTTCAGCCTGTGCCATGCAGCATTCCTGGAGGCTAATTATGATGAAGAAATGCTCGAAAAAGGCACATATCCCATATATCTGAAAAAGCGTATCCAAAGCGATCACGGGCATTTATCAAATGATCAGTCGTTGGGTCTCTTCACAAAATACAAGCCCGATTTCATGAGTCATTTACTGCTTTCGCATCTTTCGCAGGATAATAATGACCCAAGGCTGGTCCGTGATTTATTTACAAAACATGCAGGGGATACTCATATTGCAATTGCATCAAGGCACCAGGAATCAGCGGTTTATTTTATAAACGGCGAAAAAGCCGGAAACAGGGTGAAATTCTCTGTTGATCCGGTACAGAAATCAATACAAATGTCATTATTCTAGATTCTGATGTTTAAAACTTCAACCCTGGCAGGATAAGGCTTAACAGATATAAATAAAAAAACCACCTTTTTACAGGTGGTTTTTTTATTTTTAAAATTAAATCTCTCTAAAAGAAAGGCTATTACAGAACGCCCTGATCGAGCATAGCGTTGGCAACTTTGAGGAAACCGGCTATATTGGCGCCTTTTACATAGTTTACATACCCATCAGGGTCTTTACCGTATTTCAGGCAGGCTGTGTGGATATTTATCATGATCTGGTGCAGTTTCTGATCAACTTCGGCTGCAGGCCAGTTCAGTTTCATTGAGTTCTGGCTCATTTCGAGACCTGAAGTAGCAACGCCACCGGCGTTTGCTGCCTTACCAGGAGCAAACATGATTTTATTTTCCTGGAAAATTTCAACAGCTTCAGGAGTTGTAGGCATATTAGCACCTTCGCAAACGCACATACAACCGTTTTTAACGAGTGTTAATGCATCTTCCTTACCAAGTTCATTTTGTGTTGCGCAAGGCAGGGCGATGTCGCATTTAACTTCCCATGGACGTTTTCCCTGTACAAACTGTGCATTCGGGAATTCGTAAGTATAAGGTTTAACGATATCCTGGTTCGAAGCACGAAGCTCGAGCATGTAATTGATTTTTTCGCCGCTGATTCCTTCTGAATCGTAAACATATCCGTCAGGACCTGAAATGGTAACTACTTTACCTCCAAGTTCAGTTACTTTCATAGCAGCACCCCATGCAACGTTTCCGAAACCGGAAATAGCAACAGTTTTACCCTTGAAATCAGTTCCTTTGGTTCTGAGCATTTCCTGAGCGAAATATACGTTGCCGTAGCCGGTTGCCTCCGGACGAACAAGGCTACCGCCCCAGTTGAGGCCTTTACCTGTAAGAACGCCTGAATGCTCGCGTGCCAGTTTTTTGTACATACCGTAAAGGAAACCTATTTCACGACCACCAACACCTATGTCACCTGCAGGAACATCGGTTTCAGGACCAATGATTCTCCAAAGTTCGAGCATAAACGACTGGCAGAAACGCATAACTTCAGTATTGGATTTTCCTTTGGGATCGAAATCGGATCCGCCTTTGGCACCGCCCATAGGAAGTGAAGTAAGGCTGTTTTTGAAAATCTGCTCGAAGCCTAAGAATTTCAGGATGCTAAGGTTTACTGAAGGGTGGAAACGAAGTCCGCCTTTGTAAGGTCCAATAGCGTTGTTGAATTGAATCCTGTAAGCGAGGTTTACATGAACCTTGCCATGGTCGTCGACCCAGGGAACTTTAATTGTAAGTATACGATCAGGCTCAACCAGGCGGCTGATGATGCCTGCTGCCTCAAACTGAGGATTTTCATTGTAAACCTGTTCGATCGATTCCAAAACTTCACGAACGGCTTGTAAGTACTCTACTTCACCCGGATGTTTTTTCTCCAGGTCAGTCATGATTTTTTCAACTTCCATCACAAAGGAATTTAGGTTAAATATTTATATTCTTGGTGTAAAATTGCACTCTGAATTACAGTGCAAAAGTATAATTTTAAGTATATCACTGAGTGTTTTATTCATATTTTTTTTCATTCCAAACAAGGGATGTAAAAGCTATTGGAACGCTTGTTAATGCTCATGTTTAGAGATTACGGAATGTGTATGAAATACGTTAGTGAATTATTATTAATCTTTTCCACTCAGTATTTTACACTTTTTTCGACTGAAACTGAATTTAATTATGCTGATTTTGATGTATGCATTTGAAGATAAAACATGCAAACGTTTGCATGAAACCGAGAAAGTACAACAATCGCATGATTCGATAATGTTAAAACAGTTGATTTCCTGTTAACTGTAACAGAATGATGTAGGCAAAGCAGCTAGTTTTATGGACTTAATTATTTCTTTGTCGAAGCGCTTCAAAAACAATGATCCCTGCAGCCACCGAAACGTTTAATGAGCCAATTGTTCCCAATAAAGGAATTTTAATTCTTTCGTCGCAAAGTTTCAGGTATTCGGGTGATATTCCGTCCTCTTCAGAACCCAGGATAAAAGCAACTGGCCCGGTCAGGTCGGTGGTGCCATAATCGGTGCTGCCGTGTTCGGTAACCGCAATAAGCCTTATGCCGGAATCTTTCAGATAGCGAAGCGTGTCTTTGAGATTCGGACTGCGATGAACAGGGACAAGGTTTAATGCTCCTGCAGATGTTTTAAGAGCATCGGCATTTACCTGAGCGCTTCCCCTCGAAGGAATTATTAATGCATCCACCCTTGCACATTCGGCACTGCGGGCTATTGCGCCAAAATTGCGGACATCCGTAATGCGATCCAGAATAATAAACATTGGCTGTCTGCCTGATTCAAATGTATCCAAAATGATGGATTCGATAGGCTGGTATTCGATCATCGAAACAAAAGCTACTATTCCCTGGTGGTTGGCTTTGGTAAATGAATCGAGCTTTTCGTTCGGCACTTTCTGTACAGGGATTTCAAGTTTTTCAGCTGCGGCAGTGATTTCACGAACCTGGGGATTCCGGAGTTCACGCGACAGCAATATTTTCTCAATATCTTTTCCTGCATTAAGTGCTTCGAGGATAGGATGAATTCCGTAGATCAGGTTTTCGGGTTGCTTACGCGGGCCTTTAAAGTGTTTTTCGTACATATATTTTTGGAGGGTTGGGGGGTTAGGATTTGGGGGTTAGGGTTTGAAGAATTCGATGGTTATTCAGCTGTTGTTTGGGATTTGGGTTTTGAGACCTGGGGTTGGGAAGTTTGCTTCTTATTTTCAGACCAAGACCTTTCCCCCTATACTCATTACACTATTTTCTATTCACTATTCACTATTCACTTTTCATTATTCATTATTCATTATTCATTATTCACTCTCCTACCGTCTCCACAAGTGAACACTCTGATACCAGGCAGTTTTATAGTATTCATTTCGTATCAGGACATAATCGGTATCAGTGAACGGATTTATCGCCTTATCAAAATAAAACCTCAGTGCCCGTGGATCATCGTATTCCCCATAAATCCATACTTCCTGTTTGAAACTTCTATAAACCTTTGACGGCTTTCCCATAACAATAAAAATCATTCCCCTGTCGGTTTTCCAGCCATCCGTGTACGAGGTATAGAGCTTATTAGCGGTTTCGACACGTATATAATATTTGCGAATTAGCTCAGTAGCGATATCGGAACTCCCGGCATTTGCAATCCAGAAACTGTCAACCGCCATTTTAGGTAACGCAAATGCATTTAACTGCTGGAATTCCTTTGCGGATGTAATATACCTCAACGCTTCGCGCATCAGATAGTGTTGTGTAACTTTCGGAAAACCAGCATTCATCCGAAAAAGCGATGGGCCCTGTTTTAGAGACGAATCTGATTGGAAGAAGTAAAACCCGGTTTGTGCGGGCAAGAAATAAGGCGTTGCCCCATTTTTAAGTTCCAGGATGAAAGTGCTGTCAGGCAAATAATTAAAAGGAGCCCGGGATTGTTCCACAAAAGGAGGAATTGGAACCGGGAAATTGCGTGAGTATAGTTTCACAAGAAATTCCCTGTTTGAAGTATCTTCGCTGATAATGCGCAAAGGCTGGGGATATGATGTGATGTTACCTGTAAGATGTTCACCCGACTCTGTTTGAAAACGATACCAGGATTGGCTAAGGTGGTTTTTTTTATTAAAGTATTCAAGCAGCAAAAAATCATCAAGTCGTCCAGGCACGGAATAAGTGGCTTTAACAAAATAGTTCTGACCTGTGGGAGCTTTAAAAGCCCAGGTGTGACTTAAAAAATTTATGTTTTCGGAAGTATCCGCAATGGCGAAAGTTGCGCTGTCGGTAAGTGCAATATATTTACCTTCTCCTAATACCTCATATTTCAATGTTCCTTTTTTGGAATGTTTCTTAGTGCGGGGATCAGGTTTAATAAGACCAGCCGGCAAAACAATACTAATGGTTGAGATGCTGTCGTTAATGCTGTAGAATTGATTTATACGCAGAGCATCCTCTTTCTGCCCGGTATAAATACTGCTTATATCCATTCCTGTGACATTGAGAGCGGGATTACAGCCACTAAACAAGATTATCAAAGGGGAAATTAAAAGTAAAACACGAAATGATTTTTGGGTAAAAGGCGACAAAATTTATCCGGGTTATGGTTGCGATAAAATTACAAAAAAAATAAGGCCGGAAATTCCCGGCCCCGAAATACATTATGGCAGCAATTTGTATTACTATTTAACTCTTATTTTGGTCCCGAGTTGAAGTGTCTTGGTTGGTTTGATTCCGTTGATAGAACATATTTGTTTTACAGATGTTCCATATTTCCTTGATAAAGCACTAAGCGTGTCACCACTTTTGATGGTATGATATTTTTTTGATTTTGATGATTTTCCTGATTTTATTTTTGAATCGCTTTTAGAATCAACGGTACCTTTATCTCTTACCAGGTCATCATTGGCAGCAATAGATGGGAGGTAATCCCGTGAAAGACCATAAGTTGACTTTGTAACTGTGAACGTATCAGCAAGCAGGCTGTAGGCATCAAAATTTATCAGTTGTTTTGGATTGAAAGCCTTCCCCTGGAATCGTGTTTCGAAATGAAGATGATTGCATGTTGCACGTCCGGTATGCCCACCCAGTCCGATAATATCCCCTGCGCTAACCTGCTGGTTTACTTTTACTTTTATTTTCGAAAGATGTCCGTAAAGTGTTTCGAGTCCATTGTAATGCCTTACCACCACACAATTTCCATATCCTGAATATCTGCGTGCCATACGCACCACACCATCAAATGCAACACTTACGGGCACACCCTGTTCCAGTTTAATGTCAACTCCCGCATGTACGCGACGGCCACGGTAACCGAAAGGAGATAAAAAAGTGCCTTCAACAGGCATAACAAAACCAGTAGAATAATCATTAAAAAGAGGCAGTGCTATTGAATCGCTTGTGACAGGTATATTTTCGGAGTAACGACGAACACATAAAGTATCCCAGCTTGTATAATATTTATTTACGGATGGAATATCAAGGATAGAAGGAATTACTGAATTTGAAGCTGGCAGCATGATTTCTGATGCTTCCAGTTCATTTTCATCCATCCCTCCTGCAGGTTCACTAATGAGTTGCTGGGCAAAAGCCATGCTTCCGCTTACACTGAATACCAATGAAATAAATAAAGAAATTGCTGTTTTTTGTAAACCCATGAAAATTATTTAATACAGATAAAGATCTGATTTATGAAAATTATTTGCTACTGAGATTTCAAAAGTAGACTAATCTATTTTAATATGAAAGCAAAATTATGTTTTTTTAAGAAAATAATTCCCGCATTTGTTACACTTGCCTTCAGTATCAATACCTGTAAGTGAAACAACATACGAATGCCTGGAGATCAGAATATTACCGCAATGCGAACAAAGTGTATCATTGCTTTCGGAATTGATATTTCCGGAATACACATAATTTAATTCTTTCTCAGCCAGGCTTTTAAGCCTGCAGATTAATGAAATAGGAGTTGCCTCAGTGCTTAGTTTATAATTGGGATAATACCGTAAAATATGAAAAACAGTATCCCTCCCAAGTTCACTTGAAATCCACTTTGCCATAGCAGCAAAGGATACCTCGTCATCATTCAGTTCAGGAATTACCAGGTTTACAACTTCGAGATGTTTGCCTGCAAGGCTGATCCGTTTAAGCGTTTCTTTTACCGGTTCAAGTTTTGAGGATGTCACTTTGGTGTAAAATTCTTCACTAAATGCTTTCAGGTCAACGCTGAAAGCGTCCATAAACTCAAGCAGTTTATCAAGTGGTTTTTTGTTTATATAGCCATTTGTAACCATTACAGTTTTAAGTCCAGCTTTTTTCGCCAGGCGGGCAATATCGTACATATATTCATACCAGACTATTGGTTCGTTATACGTAAAAGCAATACCGATATTATCCGGTCTGTTAAGCGCAATCTGAATAATTTGTTCAGGTGAATAAAATGAATGAGGCAATTCAGGCCTGGCGGCGGTTTGCGAAATGGTGCAATTCTGGCAAAAAAAACACCTCAGGTTGCAACCGTAAGTCCCGATAGACAAAATGGTTGATCCGGGGTAAAAATGAAACAAGGGTTTCTTTTCGATCGGATCGAAATTTATTGCAGAAACAAAGCCATTAACTTCGGTCACCAACTTTCCGCGCTGATTGACGCGTACCCTGCAAATTCCGGATTTTCCTTCTTTGAGAATACAATTATGCGGGCAGAGCGTACATTGTACGGTTTTGTCGCTAAGCGGAAGATAGCATTGGGCTTCGTTGTTCATTTGAGGGATTAGTGGTTAGGGGTTGGGGGTTAGGGGTTAGGGGTTCAAAATCACAAATCTAAAATCACAAATCTAAAATCACAAATCTAAAATCACAAATCTAATATCACAATTCACAAATTTACAAATTCTTCATCCACAACCCTAAATCCTAACCCCCAAATCCTAAATCCTTTTTCACAAAAGACTCCAATCAACCGGTTCTTTGCCTGCCTGCACCAGCAATTCATTGGTTTTAGAGAAGTGCCGGCATCCGAAAAAACCACGGTAAACAGATAAGGGCGAAGGATGCACCGCTTTCAGAACGAAATGTTTTGATGTATCAATCAATGCTTCTTTGGCCTGGGCATAACTTCCCCAAAGTATAAAAACCAATCCGGTATGCCTGGCCGAAAGTTGACGAATTACTTCATCCGTAAAATTTTCCCAGCCATGCCTTTGATGCGATCCAGCCTGGTTGGCCCGGACAGTAAGTGTTGCGTTCAATAACAGAACTCCTTGCTTAGCCCATTTTTCCAGGTTTCCCGATTTGGGAACCGGAACATTCAGATCAGTATTGAGTTCTTTATAAATATTAATGAGTGAAGGCGGCAATGAAATTCCATCAGGAACCGAGAAGCAAAGTCCATGTGCCTGTCCGTCACTGTGATATGGATCCTGGCCCAGTACTACAACTTTCACTTTACTGAATGGAGTATAGTCGAAAGCAGCAAATATCCGGTTGCCGGGAGGATAAATGCGGTAAAGCTTCTTCTCTTCAATTAAAAATGATTTTAGTTCGGTAAAATAGGGCTTCTCAAATTCCGGCCGTAATATAGTTAGCCATTCTGCTTCAATTTTCGGTTCAGTCTTTTCCATTTATGTAATACAAATTATGGGATGAAATTAATTAAAATCAGGTTATGAAGCATACAATGGGATGTAAAAATAAAAAGGAATTGACTGAACAAAACGGCTGTTATTTGTGAATGGCTGCCATTTGTAATAATCCTGGAGATTGGGTTTAAATTAGTCATTGGAATTATCTCAATCCTGAGTCCGTTGGGTTATTTAACATTGAGTATAAGAATGCCAGTATAAATGCCAAAGTTGTAATTATAGTTATTGTCAGAAACAGTATAGATAGTAGAATCCAATATCTTTTAGTTCGTTTCTTTGGAATCTTGCTTTCTAAAAGATAGGTCATGGAAAGAATTACTATTATTACCGATATAAAACCGCCAAAATAAAGAAATGTAAACATTTCAATGGAATAAATAAACATTGTAATAGAAAACACAAGAGTCAGAACAGTTGCTAAAAGTTGTCTGTAAATTTTTCTAGTCGGGAAGTTAAATGCTTTAAATATTGCTAAAGCTAATATGAAAAAGCATATTGAAGGGAAAATCGCAAAAGCCTTCATTTTCTACTGAATTTTATATTTAAAATTCCAAAATGTTGTCTGTCAATCGTTTTATTGTTTTGTATTTTAGGCTTGCCGCTGACTAAGTGTTTCTCGAATGCCCGAAGGATACAACACCTTATTTTTTTCGCAATCAATCAGGCAGGTTAAAAGCTTGTTCACAATGAGGGTTTCAGGGATATTGAATAAAAAATAGTTAATCGAAAATCGTTAATGGTTAATCAAGCAAACAACTAAGGAATAAGTTTCTCCTTGTCGCCCTTCTCCTTGTCACCACTCTACCAATCGCCCTTCTCCTTGTCGCCACTCGCCCAATCGCCCCTCGCCCAATCGCCCCTCGCCCACTCTATTTCTTCTTCCTCTTTTTCCTGTTCTTCTCCTCCTCTTCGGCATCACGCAGCAAAGTTTTCCAGTCCGATTTGGTTTCAGCGGTAAAAGCAAGCGTTTCATTATAATCCTGGTTTTTGATTTCCATTACCTCTACAGGTTTCCCGATATATTCTTCAATTTCCTCGAGCAGCGGTTTTTCATCCATACTGCAGAATGAAATGGCAATTCCTTTTTTATCAGCCCTGCCGGTACGGCCAACGCGGTGTACATAGTTTTCGGGTTTTTCGGGAAGATCATAATTTACAACAAAATCCACATTCGGAATATCGATACCGCGGGCACTTACATCAGTAGCAATCAATATTTTAAACTCGCCGGATTTAAATCTCTTCATTACAAGTAGCCTGTCGGTCTGTTCTTTATCACCATGAATGGTTTCGCATTTGATGTTGAGTTTCTCCATGGCAAGGCTTACCCGTTCGGCACGAACTTTTGTGCGGACAAATACCACAATTTTACTCTCCGGATTTTCGTTCACCAGGCGCTCAAGAAAAAACCGTTTGTCGTCCATTTCGATAAAAGCAACACAATGGTCGATGTTACGGGCAACCGGATCTTTAGGCGAAATCTGGATACGAATAGGGTTGGTGACAAGCGAATAAGCAACTTTTTTAATATACGGATTTATAGTTGCCGAGAAGAAAAGCGTTTGCCTTTTTCGCGGAAGCTTCTTTACAAGATGTTGAATATCATTTATAAATCCAAGGTCAAGCATATGGTCGGCTTCGTCGAGGATGAGGATTTCAATTTGATCCAGGTTAAGATGTCCCTGACTTACAAGGTCGAACATTCGGCCAGGTGTAGATACAATAATATCAACACCTTGCTCCAGACGTTCAATCTGCGGCTCTTGTTCAACCCCACCCATCAGGCAGAAAACTTTCACCCGTGTGTGTTGCGAAATAGCCTGGAATACTTCTGTAATCTGTAAAGCCAGTTCGCGGGTAGGAACCATTACAATACATTTAATGCCTGTGCTTCGACTCGAAAATTTGTTTTCGTGAAGCATATTGATAACCGGGATGGCAAAGGCAGCCGTTTTACCGGTTCCTGTTTGCGCAATGGCAAGCACATCGTCGCCATGCATGATCGGGCCAATGCTCTTGTATTGAATATCGGTCGGGCGGCGGAAGCCGGATTCCTCTATACTTCGTTTTATTTCAGGGGCAAGATTGTACTGTTCAAATTTCATAATCCAGGCTTAAAAAGCTGCAAAGATACGGAGGGAAAGTGAGTTATCAGGATTTTATTAAGCTGTCCAGGCATTTGGATTAACACTACAGCCTGTATGCACTTCTGTTTATTCAACTATTCTGTTAACCAAAAAATTATTTTCAAGTCAAATCTATAACTGCAAAATATTACTTTTTGCCATATTGTCAATTAATTCAAACACTCATACCAATTGCCAAACATATCAATAACAGACAAATGCTTAGGGCCAATAGTAATAAAGCATTAACAATCCGTGAAATTGAATATTCCATCCGTATCAGGGATAAGGAAACTTCATTTACGGAGTTGCGCGATCTGTTGAGGAGTGAGTTAACAAAATTCAGCGCAAACAATGGCCGGATCAGGCACGAAGCAAGTAATCCCATACAGGATTTCCTGCGTTCAAACATTGAAAGAAGTATTATTAAAGGAGATAGTACCCAGATTTACTTTATAAACTACAGGGAAAAAGAAGGTTCGCTGCGGATTGTATTCACCTTGCTTGTAATTACTGATAACATCAATTTTGCGCCTACCAGACAAGCCTTGGATTACCTTGTAAAAGATACTATTGTCGACTATTTTGAAGAAATACTCGAAAGACATATTCCTGTAAATATCAGCGTTCAGGCTAACGATAAGGAAATAGCTAATTTTGCAGATTCAGCTGTCACTACAAAACAATTGCAGCGTCCAGGGCGCGATCTCTTCACCCGAACTCTTGCAATTGCTGCTCTGGCAATTTCCATAGGTTTAGGCGGGGCATTTACATATAAAATGTTAAACTCAAACACGCAAAACGAGAATGCAAAACTTAAAGAAGATTATATAAATCTTCTGCTGGAAAAGAAAATAATAGAAGCAGTAAAAGACCAGAAATTCACAATCAATCTTTATAAAATTGCGGATACAACTGGCTCAACTAAAAACGCAAAGCCCGAAACATCTAAATAAAGTCTGAACATATTTTTTTCTTTCCTATACTTATTTTTCAAACAATTCCACTAAACTTACCCTGCTCAATAAGCGGGGCTATTCATTTCCAAAAATTAGTCCGATCAAGTTTTTTTTGAAAAACGCACATCAAAGTAAGACATTAAATGGAAAAGCGTGATTATTTAATGGATCAGATTGAGCAGCTTGGACAGTCCCTTGCTCAGATCTTTTCGAAACTGTTTGGACTTAGCAAACAAGGGAAAGTGCCTGAAGCCATTGAAATGACAAGTCGATCATTAAAGACTGAACTCGATCTTGATCTGAATGAAATAGCTTCAATCCCAAACGGGGACTTTATAATTACGCTTCAGAAGGACAAGAAATTAAACCATACTAACCTGGAACTACTGGCTGATATACTTTTGCAGGTAGCAGACGAAACTTGTAATGATAATCTGAAAAGTGATGAAAGCATCAATTTATATAGCAAATGCCTTGAAATTTATAATCACCTCAATGAAAGAGACTTAACTTATTCATTTGTACGGGAATCGAAAATTGCACGGATTCAAAGCCTGCTGCTTTAGACCATTTTATTCAAATATTGAAGCAGGAAGTTGTACTCATTTGGAATTTTGATTGCATTCTTTTCCAACTTCATTATTTCTTTTAAAGTATCAGGTATTTGCACTTCAACAGCAGTTGACTTTTCCACTTCTTCCGGAAATTTAGCCGGATGCGCTGTTTCCAGGAAAATACCAATACTGTCATTCAGTAATCCAGATTCTTTAAGTCCTGCATACGCCACAGCCCCATGAGGATCGGATTGATAGGAATATGTGGTTTGCAAATCAACCATCGCTGACCTTGTTTGGTCGTCAGTGTACCAATATCCTTTAATATCGGCTGCCATAGCAAGTTGTTGTTTCTGATAAATTTCCTGCATCCTTGGAAAATTGCTTGGATTGCCAACATCCATAGCATTGGTAATAGTATGATGCGTTTGCTGTGGCTGGTATTCACCGCTTTTTAAATAATCGGGAACAACATGGTTGCGATTGGTGGCAGCGATAAACCGGTGAACCGGCAAGCCCATTTTCTTAGCTATAAGACCGGATGTAAGATTGCCAAAATTCCCGCTGGGAACGCTTATCACTACAGGCTTATCAACCTTACCCAGTTGCGCTATTGCATTGAAATAAAAGAAAGATTGTGGGAATAAGCGAGCAAAATTGATAGAATTGGCAGAAGTAAGGTTCAACTTCTGATTAAGTTCCGCATCGGCAAAAGCCTGTTTCACCATCCGCTGGCAATCATCAAAATTACCTTCCACTTCCAGAGCTGTAATATTGCCACCCATGGTAGTGAGTTGCTTCTCCTGCAATTCGCTTACTTTGCCCGAAGGATAAAGAATTACTACTTTAACTCCTTTACTATTATAAAAAGCGTTGGCAACAGCACTGCCTGTATCCCCCGAAGTGGCTACCAGAATTACAACTTCACGGTTTTCGTTTCGCAAAAAATACTGGAACAGCCCGGCCATAAACCTAGCCCCAACATCTTTAAAAGCAAGAGTTGGTCCATGAAACAATTCGAGCACGAACAGGTTTTCATCCAGTCTGTTTAATGGAATTGGAAAGGAAATGGCCTCGTTTACAATTTGTTTTAATGCTTCTTTCGGAATATCCTCGCCTAACATGGCATTTGAAACTTCAAAGGCAATTTCCTGCAGGTTCAGATTTGAAAGATTGGCAAAAAACGAACCAGGTAAAGCCGGAATATAGTCAGGCATATACAAACCTGATTCAGCCGAAATACTTTTAAGCACTGCTTCCTTCAGCGAAACTTTTTGGTTTGGATTTTTTATGTCGTAGTAATTCATATTGTGATGTAAACCGTGTTAAGAGATTTATGCTTCTGAATTTATGTGCCTGAAATGTCTAAAGTGTCTAAACTACTTAGAGTAATTGGATCGTCATTATAGAAGAGGAATGCGTATTGGCTTTCCGCTAAAACCTAAATCCTGATTCCGAATACCATTTTCTATTCTACCGAATCAATTATTACAGTTCCCGGTGCATTTAATTGTGAAACATAGCCTTCGTTGATAAGCCCAATGTTTGTGAAACCATCCCGGATGATTTTTGCAACCTGCTTTGCTGTAGTTTCTCCTTTACAGAGTGCAAATATCGAAGGCCCCGAACCTGCAATTCCGCAACCAATTGCACCTGCTTCCATAGCGGCATTTTTTATCGCGTCATAGCCGGGAATAAGTTGTGTTCGCCTGGGTTCGGCTAAGAGATCGGACATTGAACGTTTCATCAATTCATAATCGCTCTTGATCAACGCAACCATAAATCCGGCAGTATTTGCGCTTTGTATAATTGCATCAGCAACAGAAACTTCTTTATTTAATACCCGTCTTGAATCTGAAGTATTTAGTTCGATATGAGGATGAACAACGGCCGCAAACAAATCATCCGGCCCTTTCACCGATATGATATCCAGTGGATCATAACTGCGTATGAGTACAAAACCACCCAGCAAGGCAGGAGCCACATTATCGGCATGAGCCGATCCGCAGGCAATGCGTTCGCCCTCCATGGTGAAAGGAATTAATTCATGAGTGCTTAGGGGATTGCCTAATAAATGATTAACCGCAAATACCGCCGCAGCTGAACTCGCCGCGCTGCTTCCCATACCGCTTCCTAATGGCATGTTTTTCTGAAGAGTTATACTTAAGCCTATATCAGTTTCACCGATTGCCTGCAGATAAGCATTGATGGCCACACCAGCCGTATTTTTACTTCTTTCGGTTGGAGTAAGATGACCGTATGTACCGGTTAAAGTTATTTTTGAATTATCGGAACCGGGTTGCAAAGAGACGGTAACAATATCTCCAATGCCCTGCACGGCAAAGCCCATTATATCGAAACCGCAACCCACATTGGCTACACTTGCAGGGGCAAAAGCTGTTACTGATTTGTATTTGGTCATAACAAAAAGTAGTGTTTTAATGATTTTTGGGAAGGGTTAGAGTGGGTATAAGGACTATAGAGTAAGTATCCGATATCCAACATCCGCCATCCAACATCCGACATCCGACATTTAACGTTTCAGTCCTTCCGCAATTCGTACAATATCCGCCAAAACTCCGGCCGAAGTCACATTAACTCCTGCACCCGGGCCTTTGATAACCATAGGATACTGCTGGTAATATTTGGTAGTAAGGCTGATGCAGTTTTCGGTTCCGCGTAAGCTGTAAAAAGCGTGCGTATCGTCAACCTCCATCACTGAAACTTTGGCTTTGCCACCTTCAATTTTTGCCACGTAGCGCAAGCGTTTACCTTTTGCTTTTGCTGCTTCAAACCGCTGATGGAAAGGCTGGTCATAATTTTTCAATTCAGCAAAAAAGGAAGGAATGTCTTTCGCTTTTGCACTCTCAGGTGACATCAAAGGTTCAACCTCAATATCCGACTCTTCAATTGCCCAGCCGCATTCCCTGGCAAGGATCAGACATTTACGGGCCACGTCCATACCGCTCAGATCGTCGCGGGGATCGGGTTCGCTATAACTATTGTCTTTTGCAAATTGTACGAGCTCGCTGAAAGGTTTCTGTCCATCGTATTCTGATAAAAGGTAGTTCATTGTTCCCGAAAGCACGGCTTCTATTTTATTTACCTGGTCGCCACTGTTAATCAGGCTTTGGAGAACGTTGATTACCGGTAATCCGGCACCTACGTTAGTTTCGTAATGAAACGGAGTATTTCGTTTTTTTGCGGAAGCGTGTAACAGGTTATACTGAATCATATTCTGCGTATTAGCACGCTTGTTGGCAGTTACTATCGCAATGTTGTTCGAGAGCAGTTCGTTGTAATGCTTTACCGGCTCATCGGATGCTGTAACGTCAATAAATACACTGTTTTCCAGGTTCTGAGATATGATACTATCGGTAAGTTGACGGAGATCTGATTTTTGAGCGTCTTTTTCCAGTGAATCTTTCCAGTCTGAACTTTTTATATCTTCTTCACCAACAATCATTTTGCGGCTGTTGCAGATGCCACAGATTTTAAGAAGTATTTTCTGTTCTTCAAGTGATTGCTTCTGATTTTCAATCATTTCGAGCAATTTACTGCCAATTACACCGGTACCGATGACATAAAGGTTCAACTGCAGCAGTTCATAGTTAAACAAGGATTGGTGCAAAACCCGCAAAGTCTTTTTTAAATTTTTCTGCTCAATCACGATTGAAATATTCAGTTCAGAACTTCCCTGGCAAATTGCTTTTACATTAATCCCGTTCCGGCCTAAGGGGCCAAAAACGCGGGCCGAAACACCCGGCATTTTCCGCATATTTTCTCCGACCACTGCTACAACAGCCAGTTCTCCTTCATAATAAATATCGGAAATTAAACCAACATGCAGTTCTTCGGAAAAAGTTTTTCGCAATAAATGACATGCCTGTTCAGCCTCTTCCTGGAGCAAACCAATACATATAGAGTGTTCCGATGAAGCCTGGCTGATCAGGATAACACTGATCTGGTGCTGTGCCAAAACCCTGAACATACGTGCCGAAACCCCGGCAACTCCTACCATTCCGCTACCTTCGATATTAATAAGGCAAATATCACGGAGGGATGAGATTCCTTTGATAAAACCGGTACCCTTTCCTGATTCACTGCAAATCAGGGTGCCTTTATGCGATGGATTAAAGGTGTTTTTTACCAGGATTGGTATTTTTTTTGCCATGGCTGGCTGCATAGTAGCGGGGAAGATAACTTTAGCTCCGAAATGAGTTATCTCCATCGCTTCATTATAGGATAACTGTTCGATGCTTTGCGCTTCCTTCACAAAACGAGGATCGGCAGTCATTACTCCGTCAACATCCGTCCATATTTCGATTGCATCGGCTTTTAAAGCTGCGCCTAAAATAGAAGCTGTATAATCCGATCCACTGCGTCCGAGAGTTGTAGTTTGTCCCTGGGATGTGCTACCGATAAAACCGGTTACTACATTCAATCCCTTATTTGTCGCAAAGTATTCCTGAATTAACCGGTTGCTATGTTCAAAATCAACTTTGGCGTATCCAAAATTCGCATCGGTTTTGATCAGGTTACGGGCATCTGTATAATTAGCTGTACTAATTTCAGATTTTAATGCGTGGGTTATTACAAATGCCGAAAGTCGTTCACCAAAACTTAAAATCAGGTCGCGGGTTCGTAAAGTTAATTCACCTACCAGCGAAGCGCCTTTGGTGATTCCGGCTAATTCGTTACAAATTGCCATTACTTCAGCCATTGCTGAAGGTTGCTGAGCCATTGGCAGCAGTTCCTTAATCGAATTAAGATGTCTTTGCTCTATCTCAAGTATGTTTGACTCGCAACTTACCTTATCTGTGGGAATCGACTCACATAATTTCACCAATTGATCAGTTACGCCTCCCTGTGCTGATACAACCAGCGCAATATCATTATATGAAGAATGATACTGCTTTACTATATCAATCACATTTTTAATCCGTTCCGGAGTAGAAATGGATGAGCCGCCAAATTTTAATATTCGCATAATAATTCAGGTTTTTCGATTCAGACAAAAAAAATGCCTTTCCCTGATGTTGAGAAAGGCGCGCATTTTAAAAGCATTCCGTCTCAACCCAGTCAGGGTTGGGTTGTATTAAAAGTAAATTCGGTTTCTGAGTAATTCATCTTATTTTAAAGTTCCTATCTGCAAATATACAGATATTCTTTAACATGAAGTATGGTATCAGCGATGCATCTGTAATTTTCAGGCGGCAAAATGGCTGTATTCATTACTCCGCTTTATTTTTAAATCCAGAAAACTATATAATTTTATTCAAACAACTCATGATAAAGTAAAGAAAGAAACTAAATTTGTATATAAATACGTTAACCATGATACTCTCAACTTGTGGATTAATCTGCGACGAATGCGAATTTTACGGCAAGGAATGTAATGGTTGTATTGCCGTTAAAGGGCAGACTTTCTGGGCAAAAGAAATGATGCCTGATAAAACATGCCCCTTGTTTACTTGTTCGGTGAACGAAAAAGGATTTATGAGTTGTGGCAAATGCGAAGAGTTGCCATGTAAAATGTTTCGCGAAATGAAGGACCCTAACAGCACGGACGAAGAGCATAAGCTTTCTTTGATGCAAAGGGTTGGAAGGTTAAAAGCACCACTTTGATATTGATATTACTTTTCAATTTGCAAATAACAAAAAGCAGAACCGGCTGTTAAAAAACAAAACAATATGCCCGGAAACAAAAACTATAGCATTGAACTAACCTTGTTTTATCAAGCTTACAATTTAAAGATATAAGGAGTCGATTTCCAAAACACTATTTATATGCTTTAAAGAAGTACCTATTACTTGAAATTTATCAGTGTAGAATCGGGAAAGTGCCAAATCGGGTAAATATGTAATTTATGAAGAAAAACAGTAAGCGATATGATGAGCCAACACTAAGGCAAAAGGCTGAAGATTCGCTGAAAAACAAGTCTTTTGAAGCAGGCCCGCACCTCTCAAAGGCTGATGCATTGAAACTTATCCACGAGCTGCAGGTATACCAGGAAGAACTTAAAATGCAGAACGATGAACTGGAACATGCAAAAAAGCAAATTGCTGAAAGCGCCGCATCTAAATATACTCAGCTTTATGATTTTGCACCATCAGGATACTTTACGCTGGACCGGAATGGTGAAATTATTATGCTTAACATCAGTGGAGCTAATCTTCTCGGTCATGAACGTTCAATATTGTTAAATACAGTATTCGGATATTATATTTCGGAGGAGACAAGACCAAAATTTAAATCCTTTCTGTCTAAAGCTTTTGAAAGCAATTTAAAAGAAACCTGTGAAGTTGAATTATCAGTTAAAGGCAGAGAAACAACCTATGTTCACTTAAGTGCCATAGCCAGTGAGGATGATGGTGAATGCCTTTTATCTGCTGTTGATATCTCGGAACAAAAGCAGGCTGAGGAAATATTGTTTCAGTCTGAAAAAAGACTTCAAAAAGAAGTTAAAGACCGTACACAGGAACTTGAAAATTTAAACCTTTCAATACTATCTGAATTAATCAAGCGTAAATCTTCGCAAAAGCTGTTAAAAAAGTCATTGCATGATTATAAACTACTATACGCTTACCTTCAGAAAGTCAGGGAAGATGAACGGCTCAGCATAGCGAGGATTATTCATGATGACCTTGCGCAATTGCTTTCGACCATGAAAATCGAACTGATTTCGTGGAAAGAAAAACCCGAAACGCAGAAATCCAAATTACATGATCCTGTTGATTCTCTTTTGCGTCTGGTAGAACAATGCATGAATGCTGTAACTTCGATCATTGTGGAACTCAGGCCGGTATTACCCGGCAATATGGGCCTGATTCCGGCAGTTAAACACTTGTTCTCCGAATTCCAGAAACGAACCGGTATAACCTGTGATATCAGGATACAAGAAGATAATTTCTCAATAGACAATGAATCTGCTTATGCCATTTATCGTGTAATACAGGAAGCTTTAACTAATATCCGCAATCACTCCCAGGCAACCTATGTTACTGTCAAAATTTCGGGAACGCCTTCTTCATTTTCAATTACCCTGAAAGATAATGGCATTGGTGTGAGCAACGAAAAAATAAACGATCACAGATCATTTGGAATAATAGGGATGAGGGAAAGGATAGCAGGAATGAAAGGGAGCATCACATTTAAAGGAATCCAGGGAAAAGGGACAACAGTACATTTTAAAGTCCCGATTTCAAACTAATTCAGCTACACAAGTTCTTGATTAACAGGTATTATTATGTATAAATTTCTTATTGTCGACGACCACAGCATTTTTCGCCAGGGAGTTAAAATGATTATCACAAACGCTTTTGATAAATCGGAATGCAGTGAGGCAAGCAACAGTGCTGAAGCTCTGGTAAAACTGAATACGGAGAAATGGGATATGGTGATTCTTGATATCAACATGCCCGGACGATCAGGTCTCGATTTTATAGTCGATGTATTGTCGAATAATTCAGGAATACCAATTCTGGTATTAAGCATGTATGCTGAAGACCAAATGGCTTTGCGGGCATTAAAAGCAGGTGCCAAGGGTTACCTCACCAAGTCGCGGGCAGCTGATGATCTGATTGGTGCCATAAACCGCATGCTTTCGGGCAAACAATATATTACCGAAAATGTTGCGGAACTTTTAGTTAATGAAGTACAAAAGAAAGAAACCGGCGATGTGATGAAAGCGCTGTCAGACCGCGAATACTTTGTTCTTATGAGGCTTGCTGCCGGCGAAACGCTTACGGAGATATCCAAATCGCTAACCCTTAGTGTGAAAACTATTTACACGTATCGCACCCGTTGTATGAAGAAACTTAATCTTAAAAATATGGCGCAACTTGTGCAGTTTGTTAAAGACCATAATCTTTCATAAAAAATATCCCAAAAATTGCTTTTGTAGGAATTTTCCTACAAGATAATTAGAATATTTCCTACATGTTTATTATCCTGATTTTCAAGCAAATCAGTTTCTATTATTCTAATTTTGTATTACAATACAACTAAATTAAAAGGTTGTAAAATTGACGCGCTCAAACTCAGAAGAACCAGGTGCAAATAGCCTGGCAAGAGCGATTAGTTTTCGACAGGGAGAATCCCCACACCTTTGATCTGATGTTTGACACCCTATAAAAAAGTGGTGTCGATGGAGTTGCACTCTCAGAACGAAGTAACAATTGAGTGAATTTTCGTATCGTTCCTTTTTTAATGACAGTATCAATGAGGGTGAATAAATCCATTCCCATTGAATCCAATAAACTGAAGTTCATTTTCACAGTTGTTTTCAGGAGAACAAGTAATTTATTGTTTTATTAGAAAAGAGGAGGTTGACATGAGTATAAAAAAAACTTTATACCCCCAAAAAGGAGTATACCGGGTATTTTTCACATTGCCGGAATCCTTGCAGGATCACATTAAAAAAGTTGCAATAGTCGGCGATTTTAATGACTGGCATCCCGATAAACATCCCATGAAAAAGACAAAAAGCGGGAATTTCAAATTTACACTTGAACTGCCTGTTGGCAAGGATTATCAGTTCAGGTATTTGCTTAACAGCTACAAATGGGAAAGCGATATGGACGCTGATGAATTGGCACCAACTCTATTTCCTGATGTTTACAATTCGGTAATTCGGTGCAAACTGCCTTAATCTTTATACCAGGATAGCTTGAAAGATAAAAGATACGTATAAAAACATCACAAAAAGCACATAAAAAATCATCTAAAAAATCAATAAAATATGAGAACTCGTAAAACATTTATACATGAAGATGGTATTTATGAGGGGGCTTCCCGCCTTCCGGAACCAAGCGAAAAACAAATCAAAGAAATTGTTCCAATAAACGATTCTTATGACTGGTATCCCGAAAAACAACCTTCAATAAAAGGGGAAACCGAAAAGTTTGAGGGAATTGCCGATTCCCCTTTGGGTGAAGAATATAAACTACAATCGCAGATTGACAATTTCAGCAAAACCAATAACCAGGATGCTAATTCTATGGCTACACTCTATGAGGAATTAAACAATATTGCGGTGTAATTTAGTTTCTCCTGATCGCAAGAATCCATTTATCATTGATATTTCGAGAGTTTTAAGCACCAGTTTGACTGTAACTTAAGCAAGTATATCCTGAATAATGTTAAATCAGATTCAAATGAAAACAAAAAATAAATTCATACGCGCAAAGGGCGTTAACCAAACTTCTATCAACCCATTTGAAGCAAAGGATAACCACAAAAATAGGGTTGATCCATCTACAGATTATTTTACAGATTGGACCACAGAAAAATTCTTTAATGAAAAACCAAAATCTAAAAAGATTGGAAATTCTGCAGAACCTATTTCAGGTGATTCCCAAACACCGTATTATGACCAATATTACTAAATTGATCATGAGGAATTTTGATAAGATTATCGTTACTTCGAATAAAGTTATACGATAGTTCAGAACTGTTCGTCTTTCCATGAACTTAGAATCTAAGCTGTTACCTAAAACAGAACCATTTCATTACTATTCATATTTACTTGATATTATATATTATTTTTAGGCAAACAATCCCTTAATGCCACTGTATTATTGATTAAATATTTTATTAGCAAGGCAATCAGCTTAACTGTTTATCCGACTTTCAGTTTATTAATGTGATTAGAATTAAACGCTCTCTCCCCCAAAATCCTTACTTTTGCACAATATATAAGCAAATAAGCGCGTATTACTTTTCCTATGCAATTTGTCAACCCTTTATATCTTTTTGGTTTACTGGCTATTGCTATACCCGTAATAATCCACTTATTCAATTTCAGGCGGTTCCGCAAGGTTTACTTCACCAATGTCCGCTTTTTGCAGGCACTTAAGCAGCAAACAAAGAAACAGTCACAACTCCGCCACCTGCTTATATTGGCTATGCGAATCTTAGCTATTGCTGCGTTGGTAATGGCTTTCGCTCAACCGTATATTCCCTTTTCAGATAACAAGTCAAAGATAGCTTCGCGAAATGCGGTCAGTATTTTCGTCGATAATTCGTTCAGTATGGAAGCCACCGGAACCAATGGCACTCTGCTTGATGAAACGAAACTGAAAGCCCGCGAAATTGTATCCGCTTATAAATCAACCGATTTATTCCAATTGCTTACCTGTGATTTCGAAGGCAGGCATCAGCGGCTGGTAACCCGCGATGAATTTATCACTATGCTCGATGACGTAAAAATATCGCCATCCGTGCATTCTTTTTCTGAAATTATACGCCGTCAATACGATATGCTTGCCAATGAAGCTTTGGCGCGCCGGAATTCCTATATTATTTCCGATTTTCAGAAATCTTCGTTTAATAGCATTGATTTCCTGGAGGATTCTTCTGTTAACACGTACCTGGTTCCACTTAAATCCGTAGCTCTCGCCAATTTGTATATCGATTCCTGCTGGTTTGAACAACCTACACAGCAGCCTGGCAAAACATCTTTACTTTCTGCCAGGGTTTGGAACAAATCGGAAAATGATCTCGAAAAAATTCCTTTGAAACTGCTTATCAATAACCAGCAAAAATCAGTTGCCAGTATCGATATCGAAGCCGGAATGTCAACTTTAGTTCAATTGCCATTTACCATTCACCAGGCTGGTTCGCAGCATGGATTACTCCAGGTTACTGATTACCCGGTAACTTACGACGACAGATTCTATTTTTCGTTCGATGTACTTGCTTCAATAAATGTACTCGCTATAAATGGCGGAAGTGAAAACCGTTTCCTGAATGCATTATTTGCTCAGGATTCATCCGTGAGACTAACCAATAAGAATTACAAATCACTCGATTATAGCCAGCTATCACAATCTGACCTGATTATTCTCAACGAGATTCCAGTCATATCTACGGGTTTGGCTGAAGAAATAAAACGGTATGTATCGAATGGTGGTACTATCCTTTTACTTCCAGCTCCGAATGCTGATTTGGCTACCTACAACAGTTTCTTATCTGCGTTAAAAGCTCCATCGTATTCGCAGGTTGACACAACAGGTACCAAAGTAGTCCGACTTAGTGAAGAGAGCTACCTGTTTCGCGATGTATTCGAAAAACAGCAGGGCAAGCAAACAGTTGCCTCAAATACTGACCTGCCTAAGGTGCACAAGCATTTCCCCATTGTTTATACATCCTCTATGCTTACGGTTCCCCTGATGGGAATGCTTAACGGACAAGAATTTCTTACCCTTACCAACAGCGGG
Source organism: uncultured Bacteroidales bacterium (assembly GCA_903879715.1). Lineage (GTDB taxonomy): Bacteria > Bacteroidota > Bacteroidia > Bacteroidales > UBA4417 > UBA4417. The sequence continues at coordinate 19,785 of CAIRMR010000024.1, read as the reverse complement.
ATGGGACAGGTTTTGCAGTTTACGGTTCCACTCGATCCTGCTTTCAGTAATTTCCCGCAGCAGGCTTTGTTTGTACCTGTTTTATATAATATTGCATTAATTAGTCATCCTTCGCATGACCTGTACAATTTTATTGGCGACAACAAAGGTATTCGCATTGGAACCACTTTCCCCGTTGGTGATAAGATTTACACAATCAAATCTCTGGCAGGTGATTTTGAAATGATCCCACAAATCAGCGCATCGGGAAATATGGTGAATATTTTTGTCGGAAACCAGGTTCCAATGGCAGGAAATTTCGAACTGGTAAATGATAAAAATGTAATCACATCACTCGCGTTCAACTATAACCGTGGTGAGAGTGACCTGTCGTGCAACAGCATAAGCGAAATGGAATCGATTTTGGACAAATCGCATCTTACTTCGTTTAGCATTATAAAAACCGGGCAGAAACCATTAAACGAAGTGATAGCTCAAATCAATAGTGGAACACAACTTTGGCATTATTTTATCTGGCTTACATTATTACTGTTGCTGGCTGAAATATTGTTGATAAGATTCTTTAAAAAATAGGCTTACAGATTTTATAAATTACTTACTAAGAGTAAATTTGCACCAAATTTTAAGCAGTCAGGAATTCAGTAAAATTAATACAGGCAATGGACGAGAACGACGAATTGGAAGAAGGAACCTTTGAGGATGATATCTCCGGTGAAAGTTTACCCACTGAAGGTACTGGAATCATTTTGCCCGAAATTGACGAGCCATTTGATGCTGGGGATATGCATCAAACTACATTTCTACCCGGAATGTACCAGAACTGGTTTCTCGATTATGCTTCCTATGTAATCCTTGACCGTGCCGTTCCCGAAGTGCTCGATGGGCTGAAACCTGTTCAGAGGCGTATCCTGCACAGTATGTGGGAACTGGAAGATGGCCGTTACAATAAAGTTGCCAATGTTATCGGCAATACGATGAAGTACCATCCGCATGGCGATGCTTCCATCGGAGACGCCATGGTGCAGATTGGCCAGAAAGATTTACTGATTGATACCCAGGGAAACTGGGGAAATATACTTACCGGCGACAGGGCTGCTGCTCCCCGTTACATTGAAGCCCGGCTTTCGAAATTCGCGCTTGAAGTAGCATTCAACCCGAAAACCACCAAATGGAAGTTATCCTACGACGGACGTAATAAAGAGCCTGTCAATCTTCCGATGAAGTTCCCTGTGCTTCTGCAGATGGGTGTTGAAGGAATTGCCGTTGGACTGGCATCAAAAACATTGCCTCATAATTTTGTTGAGCTTATTGATGCTTCAATTGCTGTGCTTCGGGGCCAGGATTTTATATTGGTTCCTGATTTCCCAACAGGCGGACTTGCTGATGTGGTTAGATACAACGATGGACTCCGGGGTGGTAAAATCCGCATTCGTGCCCGAATCAGCCAGTTCGATAAAAAAACTTTAGTTATTACTGAGATTCCATGGGGTACCACAACCGGCGACCTTATTGATACCATTATTGCTGCCAGCGAAAAAGGGAAGATCAAAATCCGCAAGATTGATGATAATACTGCCCAGAATGTTGAAATCCTGATACACCTGCAACCGGGTGTCTCGCCTGACCAATCTATAGACGCTCTCTATGCATTTACGGATTGTGAACGCTCCGAATCGCCCAATTCATGTGTGATCCATCAAGGGAAACCATTCTTTATGGGGGTGAAGGATATACTGAGGATTTCAGTTCAGCGTACCGTTGAAATGATCCGAATGGAGCAGATGATCCGTGAGCAGGAACTGATGGAATCCTTGCTTTTTGCGTCACTTGAACGGATTTTCATCGAAAACCGGATTTACCGCGATATTGAAGAATGTACAACCTGGGAAGAAGTTCTCTCCGCAATCGATAAAGGTCTGGAACCCTATAAACCTGATTTCTACCGTGAAATTACTGAAGAAGACTTAGTTCGGCTTACTGAAATCCGGATCAAGCGCATCTCCAAATTCAATGCTTTCAAAGCGGATGAGCATATTAAGAACCTGAATGAAGAATTACTCCAGGTAAAACATAACCTCGAAAATCTGACCGAGTTTGTAATAGCCTTTTACGAAACCATTCGCAGGAAATATGCTGCCGGCCGCGAACGCAAAACTGAGCTCCGTAATTTCGAAAGCATTGAAGCAGCTGCCGTTGCTGCTGCCACGCAGAAATTATATGTTAACCGCGTCGAAGGTTTCGCCGGTTTCGGGCTTAAAAAGGATGAGTTTGTCTGTGATTGCTCAGATATTGATGATATCATTGTTTTCCGCGAAGACGGAACATTTGCTGTTACGCGTGTTGCGGAAAAGGCTTTTGTCGGTAAAAACGTGATCCACATCGACGTTTTCAAAAAGAACGACGATCGAAATGTGTATCATGTTGTTTACCAGGATGGCCGGATGGGATCGGTATATGTGAAACGGTTTGCTGTTACAGGTGTGGTACGCGATAAGGATTATGTATTGACAAAAGGAACCACCGGATCAAAAGTGCTCTATTTTACTGTAAATCCAAATGGCGAATCCGAAATAATTAAGGTTAGCCTGAAACCGAAACCACGATTAAAAAAACTTAATTTCGACTTTGATTTTTCGGAACTGGCCATAAAAGGCCGCAGTTCGCAAGGCAATGTGCTGAGCAAAAACCCTGTGAAAAAGATTGTACAGGCCGAAAAAGGATTTTCCACACTCGGAGCACGTCATATCTGGTACGACGACACGGTGATGCGACTCAATACGGATCAGCGCGGGCAATATATTGGCGCGTTCAAGGAAGACGACAAAATACTTACCCTCACACTATCAGGATTTTACAAATTGATGAGCTTCGATTTGTCAAACCATTTCGAAGAGGACATGTCGCATATCGAAAAATTTAATCCTTCGAAAGCGCTCACGGTTCTGTATTATAATGAACTTAAGAAGGCTAGTTTCATTAAGCGTTTCATACCTGAATTTTCAGATAAAAAGGTCTGCATGTTCCCTGAGGAGGATGGCAATAAATTTGTAAAGGTAGTTACCGATAAAAGATCACAGATAAGGGTTGAGTATAACAACGAAGGTGCGAAAAAACCTGTTGAACCTGAAGTAATTATCCTTGATGAGTTTGTTGAAGTGATGGGTGTTAAAGCTAAGGGCAAAAAACTCAGTAATCATCCGGTTAGTGCAGTTACCTGGCTAGATCCAATTCCTGTTGAGGAAGAAGAAATTGAAGATGAAACTGAAAAAATTGAAGATGAAATTGAAGATGATGATGAGAGCGAAGATAATAATACTGAAGATACTGGTGAAAATATCGTTGCGGAAAGCATCGTAGAGGATGATGTCATAAATGAAGAGATTGGTGACACTAAAACAGATGAAGTTGATTGGATTGAGGAAGAGATAAAGGAACCTAAACCTAAGAAGTTAAAAGAGACACCGCAACCAAAAGAGCCTAAAGTAATAAAAGACCCTAAAGAATCTAAAGCAATAAAAGAACCAAAAGAACCAAAAGCAGTTAAAGAACCAAAAGCCACCAAAGCAGATAAAGAAATAAAGGAACCAAAGGCCCCTATACCACCGGTAAATCCACCCGATTTTCCTGAGGACGACGATTCAGGCACAGGAATTCAGATGTCATTGTTCTAACGCGATGTTCGCGTCTCTGATATTAAAAACAATTAGCATCCATAAGGACGCAATGTTCGCGTTTCAAATAAATAAAACAAAAATCACCGTAGAGACGCGATGCATCGCGTCACTACGGGTACAAATGAAAAACAACAAATTATGATTGACGACAAAATCCTTGAAATTACCAAAGATGTACACTGGGTTGGTGTGCTCGACCGCGAACTGGTTACGTTTGATGTTGTTATGCATACACCTTATGGAACTACTTACAATTCATATTTCATAAACGCGGATAAAAAAACGCTGGTCGAAACTGTTAAAGATAAATATTTTCCAACTTTCCTCGAAAAACTGAAACAGCTTACTGATCCGGCTGAACTGGAATATATTATTGTTAATCACACTGAACCCGATCATTCAGGTAGTTTGCATAAACTGCTCGAAGTGGCACCGAATGCTACCGTTGTCGGCAGCGGGAATGCAATCCGGTATTTGAAAGATATGCTTGGCCGTGATTTCAAGCACCTGCAAGTGCGCGACGGCGATGTGCTCGATCTTGGAAATAAAAAGATTAAAGTAATCGGAGCCGCAAATCTCCACTGGCCTGATAGTATTTATACTTTCCTTGAGGGAGAAAACATCTTGTTTACCTGCGATTCATTCGGAGCACATTACTGCGATTCGCGAATGTTCGATGATAAAGTTGGTAACTGGGATGAAGCTTTCCGGTACTATTTTGATGTTATCCTGAAGCCTTTCAGTAAGTTCATGATTAAGGCTATTGAGAGAATTCGTCCGTTGCCTATCAGCATAGTTTGCCCTGGCCACGGACCGATCCTGCGTTCCAACTGGAAGAAATATGTTGATCTGAGCGAAAAGTATGCTAAGGAAGCTCTCTCATTAGGAGAGAAACCTATGGTTTTTATCCCCTATGTATCAGCATACCACAATACTTCAACTTTGGCTGAAGCGATTGCCAAGGGTATCAGTCAGGTTCCGGGAGTACATGTTGAAGTTCATGATATTGAAAATATGTCGCTGGAACATCTTGAGTATTATATGGCAAATTGCACCGGCGTTATGGTTGGTTCACCTACAATCAACCAGAACATACTGATGCCTGTTTACCAACTCTTTGCAGCTATTAATCCTATTCGTGACAAAGGCAAGCTTGCATCCTCTTTTGGTTCGTATGGCTGGAGCGGAGAAGCCGCCAAAATGCTCGAATCCAATATGGCTAATCTCAAATTGAAATATTTCAGGGAAGGTTTGTATATAAAATTCACTCCACACGAAGAAGGAATCAACAAAGGAATAGCATTTGGCAAGGAATTTGCCGAACAAATGCTGGTCAATTTGAATTCCGAAAAATAGTTTTGCATCTATCTTTGGCTTAAAGTTAGTTTATGTTCAGATATTTCGCGTTATCGTCTGTGCTCTTAATACTGCTGCTTGTTGGTTGCAGTCCTGAACGTAAGCTTGCCCGTAACTATGTAAAGAATCACAAAGGAAATGGTGTAATGATTGTGCCTCTTTATGAACTTTACAAAGACAACCTTTCGATCAGTTTCGATACAGCCGTTAAATACAGCCCTGAACAATTCGATTCAATCGCCTGGGTACAGTCATGCTATATTCAACATGTTTCCGATTCCCTGTATCTTACCACATTCACCAACAGCATGATTAACAAACTTACTGCTGATGGATACGATGTTTATGTGGATGGAAGTTCAGATGTTTTTCTTGCCTTACCTGATCCTAAATGGATGGTGCAGGTAGCACAACTGCAACTCAATGAGGAGCACAATCAGAATTATTATGAGATGTATTCTGTCGAAACAGGGGAACCATTCACTGAAGGATTAAGGATAAACCAGGTAAGTTTAAACAGTTGGCTTGAAGTGAGTCGTGCTAATTCAAACAACAAGCAGGTTTTGTACCTCACCGGATATATACAGGATGATATTAAGCGCGGAATTAACTTAAGCCTGTTGGAAGGAAGTGTTGGCCTGGCACAAATCCGTGATTCGATGACTGTGAATGATGTTTACAGGATGGCTTTGGATATGGGTCAAAAACATGGAGAATTGCTTTTCGATTATTTTATGAACGACTATTTACGTGAAAATCTTCCGGCCGGAATAGTAAAGAGGCAGTATTTCCGTTTCGACAGGAAATCAAATTCACTGAAATCCGGGCTAAAAGAACGCTTTGAAGTAGTCAAATAATAGTGTGCGCGAATTAAGATTTACCGGCGTGGCCTCTGAGCTTCCATTTTAAGATCTCAGATGTTCTTGTCCAAGACATTTCTTGTTTATTTATTTGTCAATTCGGGCTTGATTATAATGGTTATTGAATGTTAAATCCCATTCTGATGTATAGATATTCAAGGCTAATAATTCTGTTTGTAATCTTCGCAATTGCAGCTTGCAGCCCAGAGTACCGACTTGCCCGTCAATATGTGAGGAACCAGGTAGGTAATACGGTAATGATTATGCCTTCATACCAACTTTATAAAGATAATCTGACAATCCGTTACGACACAAATGTTATTTATTCTCCTGTTCAATTTGATTCCATAGCATGGGAACAATCCTGCTATATCAAGCATGTATCAGATTCAATTTTTCTAACCACGTTTACAAGAAGCCTGATTAAGGAACTCAAAAAAGAGGAATTTGAAGTTTATGTGAGCGATAACTCAAATGCTTTTCAGGAGTTGCCTGAACCTAAATGGTTAGTTAAGATTCCGCTATTACAGCTTAACGAAAACCATTGCATAAGTATATATGGAGTATCTTCTGAAAACCAGGAAAACTATGAATATTCACTTGCAGGTTTAAGAACGAATATGATAAGTCTGCTAAGTTGGTTCGAAGCAAGCCAGGCAAGTAAAGGGAACCCGCAGGGTTTATTTTACCATGAATCAATAATGGATGGCCTGACTAGTGGGTCTAAACTGATACTTGATATGGGGAATGAAGGATTACAGCAAAATCGTGATTCCCTCGAGATAGAAGATATTTATACATTGGCTGATGAATCAGGCAGAAAACATGCAGGAATACTTTTCAATCATTTTATGAATGAATATGTCAGGAACAATCTGCCTCCAGGTATTATTCCAAAGAAGTATTTCTATTATAACCGAATATCGCAATCATTAAGACCAGGATTGAACGAATGGTATGAATTGGCAGATTAGGCACACGTAGCATAATTTGAGGCGGAGGAATTGTGATATCAAATCTACAAATGATTAAAATTGCAGCAGAAAAATTAAAATTCGATTTTTAAATAATCATACACAAAACAATACACTATGTTTAAAACCAACGAATACTTTGACGGAAACGTTAAATCCATCGCATTAGAAATGCCGGAAGGCCCTGCTACTATAGGAGTTATGGCTGCCGGTGAATACAATTTCGGAACTTCCTCAGTTGAATATATGACGGTAACCTCGGGTGAATTGCTTGTAATGCAGCCAGGCGAAATTGAATGGAAATCATATAAACCTTTCGATACGTTTGTGGTTGCCAAAGGGGTTACATTTAGAGTGAAAGCAGAAACCGATACTACTTATCTCTGCCTCTACCGCTAAATCCAACTTTATTCAATCATTCCTTTTAAAAGAAAATGATTTAAGAACAAGGAATGTTGATTTACGATTTGTGAAGTCAAGGAAAATCTACTGCAATTAGCACACTTCTAAAATCAGAAATCGTTGATCCTTGTTCTTAAATCAAAAACTTTAAATTATCAGATTCCGCCCCTGGAATAAGGCGTCACAGTTTGTTCGGCAAAAGTTCCGTCCAGAAATTTATAGTATCCTGCTACGGCAATCATAGCAGCATTATCGGTAGTAAACTGAAATTCAGGAATATGCACCTTCCACCCTGCTGATTCCTGCATATCCGAAATAGCTTTGCGCAATCCCGAGTTGGCTGAAACACCACCGGCAATGGCGACTTCGGTAATCCCGGTTTGTTTACTGGCTGCTTTCAGTTTAATCATCAGTGTATTTACGATGGCAGACTGAATGGAAGCACAAAGATCAGGCAGGTTATCTTGCATAAACATTGGATCTTCTTTCAGTTTATCCCTAAGGAAATAAAGTATAGAAGTTTTCAAGCCGCTGAAACTGAAATCAAGGCCAGGAACATTGGTCTTGGCAAAAGTAAAAGCATCCGGATTCCCCTCTTTTGCAAATTTATCAATCAGCGGGCCGCCGGGATATTCGAGTCCCAGTATTTTTGCCGATTTGTCGAAAGCCTCTCCGGCAGCGTCATCAATAGTCTGACCTATGATTTGCATCTCACTATAGCTTTTCACGATCACTATCTGTGTATGACCGCCCGAAACGGTAAGACATAAAAATGGAAATTGCGGTAACACTTTTTCTTTCCCGGATTGAACTACGAAGTGAGCTAAAATATGGGCCTTAAGATGATTTACCTCAATAAGCGGAATATTTAATCCCAGCGAAAACGATTTGGCAAAAGAAGTTCCAACCAATAAAGAGCCAAGCAATCCCGGACCACGTGTAAAAGCTATCGCACTTAGTTCGCTTTTACTTATATTTGCATTCTTAAGCGCCTTGTCAATTACTGGTATTATATTCTGTTGATGTGCCCGAGAAGCAAGTTCCGGAACAACGCCTCCGAAATCCTTGTGCACCTGTTGGTTAGCAATAACATTAGAAAGCACAACGTTATCCATCAATACAGAAGCAGATGTGTCGTCGCAGGATGATTCAATACCAAGAATATAAACAGGCATAAGTGTAAATGAAATTAACCGGTTCATTTAAGTTTAATAAAATACTTAATTTAACCCGGAATTAGTTATTTGTTATTAAGCTGCAAAAGTATCAAAAAACCGGTTAGCATATTATTAATCCTGCTCCTGACGCTGCTGCTCACGCCGCTGGCTGCTTTTGTAATGTTGCGTACCGCCCCGGTTCAAACATTACTGGCTCACCGTGCCGCCACTTATCTTTCAGATGAACTAAATACTGAAGTAACAATCGGAGGTTTCAGGCTGAATTGGTTTCTGGAAGCCGTTATTACTGATATTAAAATATTGGACAAACACAATCACATTCTATTACAGGCAAAAAAAATCAGGGCAGATGTTAAATTTATAGATTTAAAAAAACGTCACCTGACATTGAATGCAATAGCACTCACAAATGCTGATGTGAACCTGATTCAGTACAAAACGGATAGCAGTCTGAACCTTCAGTTTATTATTGATTATTTCACATCACCGGTAGTTGATACTACTTATTCGGAACCATGGCTGCTTCAGGTGGATAATGCAAAACTGATCGGATCGCATTTTGCTTTGCGCGATGAACGCTATATGAAACCGGGAAAAGGTATCGACTTTTCAGATATGGATTTCTCGCAACTCAACCTCGAAGTTGAAAATATCTCATTCCGGGGGGATAGCATACTGGGCAATATCACACAATTTACCTGCAAGGAGAAAAGCGGATTCAGACTGGATGACTTTACTACCCGGGCCATAGTATGCCCGAGGGGATTAACAGCAAAAAATCTCCAGGTAACTACCGAAAACAGCAGGCTTTCAATGGATCTGAAGTTTGAGTATGACCACTGGAATGCATACAATTACTTTCTCGACAGTATCCGGATTAAAGCCGCTATTAAGCCTTCGCAGCTAGACATGCGCGATATTGTATACTTTATTCCCGACATTGATGGAATGGCTGATATTTTCGATTTCTCAGGAAATATAAAAGGCACAATTTCATCTTTCACAGCAAAGGATTTTCATTTGGCATTCGGAAAACATACTTCGTTCAAAGGAAATATTACCATGAACGGTCTTCCGGATATTGCGGAAACTTTTGTTAATCTGAAAACGGATGAGTTTTATACAAATGTAGCAGATGTACAATCTTTTACTCTTCCCTACTCGCAAGGGAGCAATAAAATTGTATTGCCTGATGCATTAACAAAACTAGGAAATGTAAGTGTAAACGGGCGGTTTACCGGTTTTTACAATGATTTTGTTTCGAAAGCAACATTTGTTACTGATGTTGGGCAGATTACCACGGATATCCTGCTAACTAACAACAAAGCAAAAAAAAGCTATGAGTACAACGGAGAAATACTTGTTAAAGATTTTAATGCAGGCAAAATACTAAATGTCATACAATTAGGTACAGTAAATCTGTATGCAAATATCAAAGGCAAAAATTTTTCACTCGACAGAGCCGATCTAACAATGAAAGGCGAAATTACTGATCTGCAATATGAAGGCAATACAATAGGACTCATAAATATTGACGGGGAATTCAGGCAGAAACGTTTTACCGGCGGTGTTTATGTGAACGACGAACTTTTAGCTTTAAATTTCCTGGGATCTGCTGATTTTTCCTCAGAATTGCCGGCTTTTGATTTTAAGGCCGATATCGCTCATGCCAACCTGGCAAAACTCAACCTGATGACAAATGATTCTACCGTAATTCTATCCACAAGTACGGATTTCAGGTTTCAAGGCAACACAATCGATAACCTGATGGGAGCATTGCATTTCAGCAATACCAGTTTTACAATGGGGCACAAAACCCTTAAAATGAATGATTTGTCAGTTAGCACCACTGCTTTGAAAAATGGAGGTAAACGAATGCAGGTTAACAGTGATTTCGTGAATGCGGTATTTTCAGGCCAGTACACGTTTGACGATATGGCTGACTATTTAACGATGGTTTTTACTGAATTTCTTCCATCTCTTTCGCAAAGTCAAAAGCTTCCTGTAAGGTTAAACAGGGGCAGCTTTGATTACACTATTCAGTTACATCATACCGATTCGCTGACCGAAATGTTTTTACCATGGATAAAAATTAATACTCAAACCGTTATTTCGGGAACTTTTGACCCTGGCCTTGGCCTGGTAAATGTAAATGGACGATCCCCTTTGATAGTTTTGAGCGGAATTTCGCTGCGCAACTGGACTCTGACAGGTTCGACGGAGAATAAAAGCCTGGCCGTGAGAATGGATTGCAGCCAGATCGACATGTCGGAATCATCGGCAAGCGACTCCACTTTTAAAAGGATTGAACAGTTCAAACTAAAGGCTGTGGCATCCGATGATAGTGTAAAATTCGGTATTTCGTGGGATGACCGCAAAGTACCTGATCATAATAAAGGGGATATTACCGGCGCAATTTCGTTTAAACAAAATCCACGGCTTTTGGTACGATTAGATAAAGCAGTTCTGATGATTAACGATACTGTTTGGAAATCAATACCCAACAACCTGTTAACGTTCGACAATTCTTTTATCGAAGCCAGAAACCTGGGATTTACAAATAACGACAGGCACATCATTTTAAACGGTACAATTTCGACCGATCCGCTCAGCCAGATGGTGCTTGATATTAAAGATTTTAATATTTCCCACCTCGATATGATATGGCAGTCAGCGGGAATTGATCTGGATGGATATATTGACGGCAGGATAAATCTGGCAGAAATGTACTCGGTGCCGCAGGTGTCTGCCGATATTACAATTAAAGATCTTGGGTTTAACCACGAAGAACTTGGTGATGCCGCCATTAAAACGTCCTGGGATAATGAAAACAAGGCGCTGGCGATAAACATGAAAGTTGTTTATGTTGGAAATGCGGGAACTCATTACCCGATTAAGGTTATTGGAAATATATATCCTGAACGTGAGCATGAAAATTTCGATCTGAGAGCGGATGTCGATAACCTGAAAGTTAAAACCATAGAGCCATTCCTGAAAGGCATTTTCTCGCGTATGAGAGGGTATACTTCCGGCGCGCTGACACTTACAGGCGATTTTTCGGATCCTGTTATCAAAGGTTCCGTAAAACTGATGCGTACCGAATTACTGGTCGATTATCTCAGAACCTCATACTCTTTCACCGGCGATTATAATTTTGATAAAGACAAAATGTGGTTTAAGAATATCGAATTGCGTGATTCCACTTTTGGCAAAGGGATAGCCACAGGAACCATATATCATAAGGCATTTTCAGATATCGCGCTTGATATTGAGGTGAAAGCTGACAATCTTGCGGCGCTTAATACTACCTACAGCCCAAATGAAATTTATTATGGAAGGGCTAAAGCTTCCGGAATAATGACACTAAAAGGCTCAGTGGATGATCTGGTATTGAAAGCTGATGTAAACTCCGAGAAAGGAACCAGCGTTGTAATTCCTATCAGCTTTTCGCGAAGCATTTCAGAAAATAATTTTATACGGTACCGAAAACACGGAGATGCGGAAAAAGATGCCAAAGTAGTTCAATATGAACCTTCGGTGCTTTCGCTTCAACTGGGCCTGGATGTAAAGCGGAATGCCGACCTGAGTATTATTTTACCGTATAATATGGGATCTATCGATGTGCGTGGCGATGGACTTATAAACCTGGGAATTGATACCCGTGGTGAGTATTCGATGTACGGGAATTATATTATGGATAACGGGACCTTCCTGTTTAATTTCGAAAATATACTGAAGAAAAATTTCCAGATTCAAAAAGGAGGCTCAATAACTTTTAATGGAAGCCCTTACGATGCAACTATTCAGCTTAAAGCTGTTTACAAAATAAAAACTTCCCTGGCCGGCTTGCCTGAATTATCAACCGAAGATAAAAGCAAGCGTATCAATGTAAATTGTATAATATCCTTGTCGAATGATCTTTACAATCCTGATATCAAATTCAGTATAGATTTGCCCGATGCAACCGAAGAAATAAAGCGAACCATTTTCAGCATTATCGATACTACAAATACACTTGCCATGAATCAGCAAATGATTTCGCTGCTGGTTCTGAATACTTTCAGCTCCTCATCAGGAATCACTTCGGCAGGAGCTTCACTGGGTTTTTCGTCGTATGAAATTGTCAGCGCGCAGTTAAGCAGGATGCTTTCACAAATTTCGAAAGATTTTGATATCGGGGTAAACTACCGCCCGGGCGACCAGATTTCGCCACAGGAACTGGAACTGGCTCTATCTACCCAATTATTCGACAACAGGGTTACTATTGATGGTGCCGTTGGCATGAACACATACAGCAATACGACTCAACAAGTAATCGGAGATGTGTTGGTAGAGGTAAAAATAACGGAAGACGGGCGATTCCGGTTCAAAGCCTTTAACCGGACCAATATTGGCAGCGATGTATTGTTTTCAACATACTCACCTTATACACAGGGTGTAGGAATTGTTTTCCGAAAGGAGTTCAATGGATTGAAGGATTTATTCAAACGTAGCAAGAAGGCCAAAGTTCCGGATAAAAAGGCTGCCAGGAAGGACTAATTCAGTCCTAAATTCATGGTATCGCGAAAAATTAAAATTAGGATGGTGCTCATATTTTTACCTCTTTCTATTCAAGCATTATACTTTTCAATCTCAAAACAGTTTGGTTAAATTACCTACCTTAGCAAGGTGAATACAACTCATAATTTTTCGGTATATAAATCCTCCGCCGGATCAGGGAAAACCTACACCCTGGTGCGTGAATACATTGCTTTGGCCTTACAATCGCCTTCTTATTTCAGGCATATCCTGGCAATTACCTTCACCAACAAGGCTGCGAACGAAATGAAACAGCGTATCGTTCAGGGACTAGTGCAGCTTTCGGATCCGGTTACGTATGCTAGTGGCGCCGTAGTAAAGTTTATGCAACCCGACCTGGTAAAAGCAACCGGGTATTCAGATATTGAAGTCACCAAACGTGCCCAGGCTGTTCTTACCAGGATTCTTCATGAATATGACGACTTTTCAGTACGCACCATCGATAGTTTTGTATCTCGCATCATCCGCACCTTTGCCCACGATCTACACCTGCCGGTTGATTTCGAAATTGAAATGGATCGTGACCTGATGCTCGACGAGGCAGTTGAGCAACTTATCAGCAAAGCAGGTGTTGATAAAGACCTTACCAGCATTCTAGTTGATTTTACCGAAGCCAAAGCCGACGACGAAAAAAGCTGGCAGATAGAAACCGATATCAAGAAAACTGCCGGATTCCTTTTTTCGGAAGGCAGTCAGCATTTTATTAATAAATTACACGAAATTCCACCGGCACGCTTAAATGAAATCGCCCGCGAAATCAGGCAGATCCGTAAAAGTTTCGAAGACAGTATTACTACTCTGGCTCAAACCGCTAAAAACCTGATTGTTGCTAATGGTATCGACAACTCTTCCTTTGCCCGTGGAACCAGTGGCATTGGAGGTTATTTCTTTAAACTTGCCGAAGGCATTATTGCATCTCCGAATAGTTATGTTTTATCAACAATTAATGACAATAAATGGATTGCTGCTAAAGCCGATGCCATGCAGGTTTCAGCCATTAACTCTATCAAAGATCAGCTAACAACAATTTACCATCAATGCGATGGTTTGATGGAAAAAGGTTCAACACGATATGCATTGTTAGGAATGATCGAAAAAAACATTTTCCAGATGGGCGTGCTGAGTGCCATGGAAACTGAAATTGACACCATACGCCGCGAAAAGAAAATTCTTCATATTTCGGAATTCAATAAGCGGATTACTGATATTATTCTCAAAGAACCTGTTCCGTTTATTTACGAACGCATAGGTGAAAAATACTTTAATTACCTGATCGACGAATTCCAGGATACATCGGAACTGCAATGGAAAAACCTGCTTCCCTTAATTGGTGATTCCCTTGCTTACGGAAGGTATAACCTTGTGGTTGGTGACGGCAAACAAGCCATTTACCGTTTCCGCAACGGCCAGGTCGAACAGTTTATGATGCTTCCTGCACTGCCCGAAAATTACGAAAAGGAAATTTTCGGTGATGCTGAGCAGGCACTTGGCACTAACTACAATCCCAAAGTGCTGAAAAGCAACTTCCGGTCCCTGCCTGAAATCATAAACTTCAACAACGACTTTTTCGGATTTCTTTCAAGCCAGTTAAATTCAGGTTTCCAGTCCATTTATACGGATCACACACAAGAAACTTCTCCAGATAAAACCGGAGGCTTGGTTTCGGTTGAATTCCTCCCTTATGATTCACGTGCCGAATTTGATGAACTCAATATCAAACGGGTTCATGAACTGGTTCTTGATCTTAATCACAAAGGTTTTGCAAATGCTGATATTGCCATTCTTACCCGCTCAAACCGTGAAGGCAGCATTATTGCCCGCCACCTGATGTCGCAAGAAATCAGCGTGGTATCGGCTGAAGCACTGCTTTTATCGGCATCTCCCGAAGTTAATTTTGTAGTAACAATTCTTCAGCACATTGCCAACCCGCAAAATCTTGTGGCTATAGCCGGTATTCTGAACGAACTCATCCGTAAAGGAAAACTAAACACTTCGCTGATACAGAATTTCCCGGTTTCGAAAACTGAACGGTTTTCACTCGAACAAGTATTACTGGAAGGCAATATAGAATTTAATATCAAGTTCTTACGTGGATTGCCTTTATATGATCTTTGCGAAGAGATTATCCGTCTTTTTAAATTAAATACCGGAGATTATAATATTTACCTCCAGTTTTTTCTTGATTTTGCGAATAAAGTTTCTGCGCGTCAAGGCACACATCTTTCTGATCTGCTTGATGCCTGGGATGAAAAGAAAGGCAAGCTTTCGGTTGTTGTCCCCGAAGGAATTGACGCCATCCGCATCATGACGATTCATAAGTCCAAAGGATTGGAATTCCCGGTCGTAATCTGGCCCATGGCAACCGAAAAACTTAAGACTACGTTCGACCAACTTTGGGTTGACCTGGCTGAGGAGGTTGTGCCTGGATTACCTGTTGCCCTTATACAAACAAGTTTAAGTATGGAAGATGTCGGCTATTCAGACCAATACCAGAAAGAGCGCAACAGTTCTATGTTAGATATGATCAACCTGATTTATGTCGCTTTTACACGACCTGCTGATCGCCTGTACATTATTTCCCGCGAACCCGGAAAAGGCGATGCCAATAACCTGCCCAACCTGCTGACCCAATATATTGAAAGCACTTCAGGGGAATGGACACAAAACGGGAATATCTACCTCAAAGGCATAGACGAACATGTTCAGAAGCCGGCGAAGCCAATGCCCGAAGCCAGTTTGCTCTCCTCCATGATTTCATCGCCATGGCAAGGCAGGATAAAAATTGCCCGCCGCGCCCCGGTTTACTGGAGTACCGATCAATCCAAAAACAAACAGGCATGGGGAACACTGATTCACGATACTTTAGCTGCTATCCGGACAAAAGATGATATTCCGGGAATTGTTGCACAACAAGCTTCAGTTAATATGCTTGATGACGAACAAATAGAATTATTGTTAAACAGGGTAACCTCAACTGTAAATCATGATCTTCTGAAAGATTATTTTAAAGAGAATGTACAGCTCAGGCCCGAAGCCGGAATTCTGACACCCAAAGGCGATGTTTTCCGTCCCGACCGTGTAATTTTCAATAAAGATGAAACCATAATTCTGGAATTCAAGACCGGTTTACCAAAACCCGGACACGAAATCCAATTAAACAATTATGGCGAAATCCTTCTGCAGATGGGCTATCCAGGCATCAGGAAATTACTGGTTTATCTGGATGAGACCATTACAGTAAAGAACTTAAATCCGGGAGAGTTGTTCTGAAGAAATAATTCAAAAAGCAAAAAGCTAAAATAATCCTCGTCTACGTTAAGCCCCCACGGGGTCTGGGGTAACCCGTCAACTCAAATCCTAAAATCTAAATTCCAAGTCCCAAATTCCAAGACCCAAATCTCAAAAAAAAATCAAAAATCAAAAATCAAATTGCAAAAACAACTCTCGTCTACATTAAGCCCCCACGGGGTTTGGGGTTACTCGTCAACCCAAGTCCCAAATCCCAAGCCCCAAATTCCAAAATCAAAAATCAAAAATCAAAAATCAAAAAGTTCAAACAACTCTCGTCTACCTTAAGCCCCTTCAGGGGTTTGGGGTAACCCGTCAACTCAAATCCCAAGCCCCAAATTCAAAAATCAAAAATCAAAAATCAAAAATAATCCTCGTCTACATTAAGCCCCCACGGGGTTTGGGGTTACTCGTCAACCCAAGTCCCAAATCCCAAGCCCCAAATTCCAAAATCCAAAATCAAAAATCAAAAATCAAAAATCAAAAATAGTCCTCGTCTACATTAAGCCCCTTCAGGGGTTTGGGGTAACCCGTCAGCTCAAAACCCAACATCCAACATCCAACATCCAACATCCAACATCCAACATTATTTTGACCCCAGAAACCCTTTCCCCCGAACAATTCCTTTTAATGGCTCTCCGCCTGCCTGTTATTGATGTACGCTCTCCTGGCGAATTCCTGCAGGGACATATTCCTGGCGCTTATAATATCCCTTTGTTCGACAACGATGAGCGGGCAAGAGTTGGAACTACTTATGTTAAAATCGGAAAAGAACCTGCCATTGAGTTGGGAAAAGTTATAGCTGGAGAAAAGACAGATTACTATCTGAATGCCATCAGTGATGTAGCGCCGGGTAAGAAAATGCTGTTGCATTGCTGGCGTGGCGGGATGCGCTCTGCAAAAATAGCTGCTTTTTTTGCTGAATCCGGATACGAGGTTTTTATACTTGAAGGCGGTTACAAAGCATATCGCGGTTATATCCGGAAACAGTTTTCATCAGGTAGACAAATATTTCTGATCGGAGGATATACCGGCTCAGGAAAAACAGGAATCCTTAAAGAAATTGGCAAACTCGGCCATCAGATCATTGACCTGGAGGCACTTGCCTGCCACAAAGGCTCTAATTTTGGGCACCTTGGACAAAATGCGCAACCAACAACGGAGCAATTTGAGAATAATCTATATAAACTCTGGTCTGAACTTGATCCTTTGAAACCGCTCTGGCTCGAACACGAAAGCATGAGCATCGGGACTGTAACTCTGCCTGATACATTTCATGCTGCGATGCTTAACGGAACTTTATTCTTTATTGAATTACCCAAAGATTACCGTATCAAAAGGCTTGTTGATGAATATGCATGTTTCGAAAAGCCGGTCCTTCAGGCAGTGCTAGAGCATCTCGGACAATACATGGGATCGTTTCAGGCGAGGGAAGTACTCGTTGCCTTGCAAAATGACGATTTCGAAAAAGTTGCCGACATTACCCTGACTTATTATGATAAGCTATATGCTAATTCCCTTGTCCGCCGCCCGGTTCAGAAGATAGTTAGTTTACCTTTGGCTGCCGGAAGTGTAAAGGAACATGCTGAAATTATTCTGAATCATGCCTTGGGGGGAAGGAGTTAATGGTTAATAGAAAAATGGTTAATGGTTCACTTCAACTAGGCTCAGTGTAATAACAGAAAATAATAAATAGTTTGAATAGCTTGTATTGGTAAATGAGTGACAATTGAATGACGTCTAAACCATCCAAACGACTCAAAAAACCAAACCATCAACTATTGAATGACAACCGAATGACAACTAAACCTTCTCTACTACTCAAAAAGCCAAATCATCAACCATTGTATGACCATTTATATCAACAAAAAATCAACAAATGAAATCCCTTATCTACCTCGATTATAACGCCACCACTCCTATCGATTCAGAAGTTGAGGCAGCCATGCGCCCTTATCTGAACACCTATTTTGGCAATCCTTCGAGCCGGTACAGCTATGGAATTGATTCGCGCAAAGCAGTAGAACTTGCCCGTCAACAAGTTGCTGCTTTGATCGGAGCTTCACCCGAAGAAATCATTTTTACCAGCGGCGGTTCCGAATCCGATAATCATGCCCTGAAAGGCGCAGCATTTGGATTACGGCACAAAGGAAATCACATTATAGTTTCAACTATTGAACACCCGGCTATTCTCGAAGTCTGCACATGGTTACAGAAACAAGGTTTCCAGATATCCTATCTTCCTGTTGATAGAAATTGCCGGGTAGAAGTGGAAAAACTTGAAGAACTGATCACTCCTCAAACCATCCTGATCTCAGTCATGCACGCCAATAATGAAATCGGCACCATTCAGCCCATCGCTGAACTTGCGGCCATCGCTCACCGGCATGGAATTCTGTTTCATACAGATGCTGCCCAGTCGGCAGGGAAAGTAAACCTGGATGTGAATGAACTTGGCGTAGATTTGCTCACCCTTGCCGGGCATAAATTATATGCACCAAAAGGTATCGGTGCTCTTTATATCCGTAAAGGAGTTGTGCTCGATAATCTGATCCATGGCGCTGGGCAGGAACATAACCTCCGCGCTGGGACTGAAAACCTGCTTGAAATTGTTGGTTTCGGAAAAGCAGCTGAAATTGCTGCCCGCGACCTTCAAAAAAACAACAGTCACATGAAAGAAATGCGTGATCTGCTTCAGGAGGAATTGCTGACACAAATTCCAGGAATGCACATCCACACTGAGCTTGAAATGAGTTTACCCAATACACTCAGTGTAGCCTTCAGAGGAATTCCGGCAGACACGTTACTTTCAACTTTACCTGAACTGGCAGCTTCGGCAGGCGCAGCTTGTCACCCGGCTGGTGTTACCAGTTCGCATGTATTGCTGGCTATGGGTGTAACAACAGAATATGCCATGGGAACGATACGGCTCTCAACCGGCAAATATACCACTCCGGATGAAATAAAATCGGCAGCAACTATGATTTCCAAAGCATATCATGCGATAGCTGCTCCTACACTTGAAACAAAACAAACAGTTTCGGCTGACACTATAAAACTTACTCAGTTCACTCATGGTTTAGGCTGCGCCTGCAAGATGCAACCAGCTGACCTAGAAAAAATCCTAAAGAATCTTCCAGTAACAGCTGATCCCAATGTTTTGGTTGGAAATGCCTCTGGCGATGATGCAGCAGTTTATCTCATTAACAAGGAGCAAGCCATCGTTCAGACACTCGACTTCTTTACTCCGATTGTAGATGATCCGTATGATTTTGGTGCCATTGCGGCTGCAAACGCATTGAGTGACGTTTATGCCATGGGCGCGAAACCTTTGTTTGCGCTCAATATCGTCGCGTTCCCGGCTCAGCGGCTTCCGCTTGAAGTCCTGGAACAAATACTTCTTGGCGCTGCAGACAAAGCAACAGAAGCCGGAATCAGTATTATTGGCGGCCATAGCATTGATGATACCGAGCCT
>CAIRMR010000023.1 GCA_903879715.1 uncultured Bacteroidales bacterium | reverse complement strand
GGGGTAGGTGCAACCTTTCTGTGGGTCTTGTTCATATTCCCGTGCATTTGATTGTTCAAATATAACCATAATTACCTGGCAAACAAGTCCTTCTTATTTAAACAGCAGACCCTAATTACCACTTTTTTTACATAGTGGATACCTTGCAGGTGATAACAAAATAAAAGAAAATATTAAACTGAAAAGGGATAAATTCTCCCAGTCATTAAGTCTCAATCTCCAAATTTGATACAAGGTTATTTAGTAGGTCTTAAGACTTGAGATTTGGGTCTTTTAAATGTGTGATCTTATACCATTCAATATATGAGTAAAGTACCCTCAAAGCCAGACTTGCCTTAATCTTTATTCCTCCCAACTCAACAACCGTCTTTCCCCTTCAAGTGACCTAATATCAGTAACATCCTGGCTCACTTCGATGGTTCCTTTGTATTCACCGGTTGATGAACGCAAAGCGATATAACGGATGTATATGAATTTCCCTTTCATAGTTATCCAGAAATTGGCTTCGTTCTTACTGCCATTTCTGAATGCTTCAACAATCTGGTTTACAATATGAACGCTTTCCGGTGGGTGGCAGTTTTGAACTTTCCGCCCGATAATTGCATTCGACCTTGGGAATATCCTGTGTTTACCACCGGAAAAGTATCGTACTGTATCTTCTTCGTCTACGTAAGTTATATCTACCGGCAAATTCTCGAATAACTGAATAATCTGTTCTCTTTTTAAAGCTCCTGTGTCCAGGTCTGTCAACCCGGAAGCAATACTTTTGTCTGTTTTATTCACTTCTGATTCTTGAGTTGGGTTTATGTAGCACCAGCCAATTTCATGCGCCTGTAACAGCATATCCTGCCAGGCACTTTCCGGAACAGCCCTGTAAGCCACCGGGTAAACGATTTGTTCTTCCCTGAAAATAACAGGAAGTACCACAAAAAACAATCGCCCTAATTCTTTATTTAATAAGTCTTTTTTTAGCGGTTCTTGTTTCAGTAAATCCTCTATATTTTTTAGAGTCTTGCGAAAATCATCGTGAAACGACCACATCAGCTGCAGGCAGCGGTATTCAGGAAACGTACTTTCAATAAATGGAAACAGAATGTTTTCCTTTTTTATATAATGAAGTTTATACGATTTCAAGTCATTAATGTGTCGCAGGAGCTGTTTAGCCAGTTCGTTTTCGTCTTTTCCTGATTGGCTGAGTAAAGCTTTCACCACAACACGCGTTTCACCAATAATCTTCTCAACGCCTCTGTTCTCAAGCATCAGGTAACTCAGGAAATGGTCTTCGGCAGGTTTCTCCCAGGTTTGCTGTTTCAGCGATTTAAAAAATATATTGATCAGTTTACCTACTGTGGTTTTCACTGCTTCAAATGAATAATGCTGCAGCAGGTAATCGAGAAGCTGCATGGTTTCTATTGCTGTCACAGCATCTGTATCATCTCTGTACTTCTCATAAAGAGCTTTACCATTCTTCCCTTCAACCATTCCACTGCAATAAGCCTGCAGATTAAGGTAATGCTCGCTTGTATTAACAATTAGTTCCGACATAAAATATAAAATTGCGTCTCTCTGTAAAAGTACAAACATGGCATTGTTCCTGCAATGCTTAGTTTATTAATATTTCAATTCCTTGTAAATGAGGAACGGATAAAACTTATATCCTGGATTCTTCAGTACTTTAAGTACCTGTTTAACCTGGACTGGTTTTATCCGTTCCCTAGATTGAATAAAAATTGCCTCCTACAACTTTTATGCTTTAGGCAACAAATCTTCAGTCTTCAATGCGGGTGCCTTAAAAATACCCAGCAATCCGTTTAATCCTACAGTCATAATAACATTATAAAGGAAAGCCAGAAAAGCTATTAACAGCAACGCTCCTGAAATTGCGGCCAGCACCATGTATGGCATAAATTCGCCATTTATATACAAAGTGCGCCTGAGCATTCCATGCAATCCGGCCATTCCCATAAAAGCACCCATCCCGATACCTCCAAACAGATGACACCAGAAATGAACATTGGTCAGTTTTTGACTGTATAATTTTGCTCCGTTGGTTAAAATCGGCAATAGGAAATAAATGGCTGCATACAAGGTCATGCTCAAACCGATAAGTATCGCAACATGAACATGTGGGCCTATGATCCATTGAGTATTGTGTAAAATACGATTCAACCCTAAGTCGGCCTGCATAATGCCTGCTGGTACAGCAAGTGCAAATCCAAGTAAGCCTCCTAAAAGGAATTTCAACGGATTCGACATTTTAAGAGGACGGGCACTCCATAAAGTTGCCAGTGTAATAAAAAAAGCAAGTCCCTGGGTAATAAGTTCGAAAGCCGTTACCATTTCGCCCGAAACAACTTTTAGCCAGCCGGGTTGAGCCTGGTCGCTCATAAGGTGGTGCGACCAAACCGTCCATGACACTATCAGCTCAACAAGCAAGGCTGCACGAGCCCAGTTTTCCATAAAAAGTTTTTTCCCTGTGATTAAAGTGGCAAGCAAATACCATGTACCGGCAACAAATATCAGCACCAAACCATCCGCGATCAGATCAAGACCCCACCAGAACCAGTTTTTGTACAACAAAGCATCTACGGCAGTTTCTTTCAGATCAAATCCCAGCAATGCAGCAACCATATATACAAGGATCAACACACCGGTAAAAAGTATAATGGCTGCATTAAAAGCAACATCAACCGTTCCACGTGCTATAGCAGCAACAGGAAGTGAAACCAGGTGCTCTTTGCGATTTTCCTTTTTTGTAAAAAGGTTTTTAAAACCGCTATATCCGAGTGCCGATCCCAATAAGGCAGCAACTGGCTGTTTTTCCCAACCTTCGGGAGTATATAATATGGTTTTGAAAATATTTATAACAAAAAGAACCGTTCCAACCATCACAATGGCAATGCCCAGGATGAAAAATGTACCTCCTATAACACTGAATTGGGTAAAGTCGGCAGGTAAAGGCCAGTATAAAGTGTATAAAGGTGCATAATGAGATACAAATCCCGCAGCCCAGAAGATGAAAGTTCCGATGGCTATGCACCAGAAAGTCCAGCTTGCCATTTTGATGCTCCACAAGGGTTTGTTCATTAAAAACGGAACCAGGAAAAGGAACGCGCCAAAAACAATTAAATAGGTTGATCCAAAAATACCAACCAGCGGATGTGCCGTTAGTATGGCAAAATACTGGTTAGTTGTTACAGCATCAATTGGGCTGACTGCATACATTCGCATGATCATTCCTTCAATCACAACAAGACCGTAATAAAGCAGGCCCACAACCACAAAACGCAGTGTTATCTTTTGCATGGGAGTCAGCGATGTGTGCTTAAACAATCCCAGTTCTCCATTCATTAACGTATTTATATAGCTCATATCAACAAGTTTTTTGTTTTTACTTATAAATTAATCGGTTACTTCCACTACATCCTTTTCAACCATAAATACACCGGCCGGTCCTGAGTACTCCGTTGAGCGGATTGAATAAACACCAGGCCTGTCGAACTGCCACAGGATATCGTTGTTGTGGCCAGGCAAAACCTGCATCTGGAAAACCATAGTGTTATCGTTGCGAAACAGGCCAAAACCATAAGTAAGATCGCCTGAAGTAACATTGAATAAAACTTTGTCGTTCGTTTTGATCATCATTTTTTCTGCCGGAAGCTGAAATTTGTGATCCTGAACACTGATGTCGAAAACCTTGTCAGCTTTGATATTTGCCCTGTCCATATCCATTGGCTTCCACGGGATAGTATGCAGGGTTACCATGTGGATTGATACACCCAGCAGAATAAGAAAGCCTACAAAAGTGTAAAAGAAGGCCGGCTTCACTTTCGAAGGGCCATCGGTTGTTACACGATATCCGAACCAGCCCATCAAAAGTATGATTGCCAGCGCGTAAAAAGTGTAAATTAATGTTTGTCCGAAAAGGACGGTGTTCGAGTCTACCATAATTTCACGTTTTATTGGTTGATTATTTAATTAATTTGGTACTAGATTTCCTAATTATGGGCAACTAATAAGTGTTTTATTTAAAAAGTAACTGAAAGAGTGATGTTTATAAAAGCAAATCAGCCAGAGTGGTTGTTTTTATTGTCTCAAGAAATGCCTGCTTTGGCTTCTCCCAAATCTGATGCATGGCGCAGGGTTTATCAACCGGGCATACAGCGTTACCCAATACACAGCCTTCGAAGGGTAAAAGACCTTCAACCGAATCAATAATTTCAGAAAAATAGATGGTCTCCAATGGCCGGGCAAATACATATCCCCCATTTCTGCCACGGGTAGCTTTAATAAAACCGCTTTTCGACAAATCGGTTAACAGGCGCATGAGGTAACGCTTTGGTATATCAAGTTCCGCGTAAAGACTTTGCGCCGAAAACTGTGTTTCGTTATTCAAGGCCATATAGGTAAGTATCCTAAGCGCGTATTCAGATGTTTTGCTTATAAACATAAATTAATACTTACGGGTATTATATTATGCAAATATAAATGAATATTGGTAGTAACAATAGGTTGATGAAAAAAAAAAATTCAAAATCAGGGAACTCCTGTTTCGGAATAAATAGTAAAATCAGAATTTCTGCTTTATTATGAATAATTGCGCTAAAAGCTGTAAAAATCGATAAAACCTGTTAGCAAAGCTTCCAATTTTCCCAATTTGTTCAAAATAAATTGATGAAACGAACATGACAAAATCAGCCAATTTTGACCCACAGGGGGATGATATTATTTTGTCATGGAGTTCCATGTGACCCGTAAAAAAATCAAAAAATAAACACTTGAAAAGTTTTAGCCATTTCAAAAATATTTAAAGCATATTAGCCACACTCAAATCTATACGTTGGAATACAATATTATTAAACGGCCATCAATATATCTAAATATATATTAATAGTTAACTACGCAAAATAATGGCTATAAACAATTGTCTATAATCATTTATTTGTTAATCGAACAATACTTACAAGGCATCTGTTTATAGCAATCAAATGTTGTGCGCAATTTCTTTTATGTCAGATGATTTAAATAATGAAATGACTTAAAAGAATTGACCTGATTAAGATAAAATACGGAGTATCTTATAATTGTTTGGATTAAATTTTCAGATTTGGTAAACTTTTTGTAAGTATGAATTCAAGTTACAAATTAAGTTTTTTCGAATTCTCAAATTATCCAACATTTTTCAACCTAAGAATGCATTCTGTAAAATTCAGAGTTTGTGCTGAATTTATAATTCACAAAAATCAAATAAATAAATTATAAACTAAAATTTACGAATATGAAAAAGTGTATCTTTTTATTTTTTGGTGCAATCCTTTTTGCAATTGGATTAAATGCAAAAACCGTCATTTCCGGAGGCTATTTTACTTCTAACAAGACATTAATAAAAGCCAATAGTCCAGCAGCAGCAAACATTCCACCGTTTGCCAATGCAGTTGCAACACCATCAAATTTGGTTCTAAGTTCCGGTCAGACAAAAACCGCTCAGTTAGATGGCAGCAGCTCTGTTGATCCGGATGGCTCGATCGCTTCATTCAGTTGGTCTT
>CAIRMR010000022.1 GCA_903879715.1 uncultured Bacteroidales bacterium | reverse complement strand
TGTAAAGTCTTAACGCAGCATCCCTTTGGGCTACAGCCACCTTACCCAAAACTGCAACTTCCATACCTGTGAAGGTTCCGGCAACCTGCATAGCAGCATTATAAACTGTACCCGAAGTATAGTTTGCGCCGGTTAGACCGCCGAGGTCAATCCGGATGTAAGGCGCATTGTTATAAAACATATAAACTGATGTTCCATAATCTTCCACCCTTAATGTTCCTCTGTCTCTCAGGCTTGCTACATCAAATGGTTTAGGAACTGAAATCCGTGTTACCGGTGTTGAATTGCCATTGTTAGCGCCTGTAAATTGAACTGTCATTGAGGAACCATCGTCATTAGGATAGAAGGCTATACCTTCCCTGTTGAATCCCGGATCACCCAAAGCAGGGCTCTGCGTTTCGTCTGCACTAATTACCGGGTCGACTCTTAGAATCACCCCGCCCCGGCTGCTGCCTGCAGAGTAATCAATATCTGATTCAATAACATAGGGCGAAGCATATGTATTTTTTGAACATATGACACGTTTAGGTATCCACGAAAACTGCAAGTAACCGGCGGTGATATCCGCTGCGCCAAAAGCGTTGGCATCAACAGTTTCCCACTGATCGTAAAATTTTGTATTGTCCCAAACTGTATTGAATGCCTGGCTGTATTTTGTACCAAAAGTTGTTGCCGGGCGTTTGTCCCATTCCCCTGGAGATGCAATTTTAACATTATCGAAGAATACAGTATTATCATTTAAAGTACTTGGTGAAGAGAAGTCAATAGTATGAACACCGGCGGTTACGGTAAACTCAGCTGTTGATAACAGAGTATAAGTTGCTGTTGTACTTGATGTTAAAGTGCCTATTTTAACTCCATCAACCGAAATATTTATAGGAACCGTATCCAAATTACCAGCACGTTGAGCCGATGAAAAATAAATTACGTACTTACCGCCTGTTAAATTTACAACCTGATAAATATTACCTCCATTTTGAATAGCGGCACATTGTAAGCCATCGGGTGCATTTGGAGGTCCATATGCACAACCATTCTTCATAATTGCAGCATTACCTGAAAACACCCAATCCGAAGTAACGGGTTGCCTTAAAACACCTGCTAGAACATTTCCTGCAGTAGCATCCGGTGTTTCGAAGCTTCCGTTAATTACCCCTGGAGTTGAAACTAAAAATCCATCAATATCTGTGTACTTACCACTTTCATAACAAACAATTCTTATGGTATGGGTTCCAGATATTAAACCTTCCTTAGTGAAAAGAATTTGCTGATACAAAATACCAGGATCGTATGCATCTATAATTCCCTGAGATATTCCATCAATAAAAACCTCTGATTTTCCGCGATTAAATACTTTCTCACCAATATACCTGATCCCTGTACCGTTAAAAGTATATTCAATATAGTCACCAAGTACATTAGAATAATGCACATCACCATTTCTGTTTAGAGGATCACCCCCATCGTGAGTAAATGATCCATGATATACAATACCTGGGTCGCTATCATTTATAAAATCCCAGCCAAACTCCTTATCTACAAATCCAAAAGGAATACCATTATCATCAAGTACTGGTATTTTCCAAAATCCTAAACCTATCTTTCTGCCTGTATGAGCAAAAGAGTTACCTTCTTGTGCATCATAAATTATTGCCAGTGTAGTATCATCAATTTTTGCAACAGAAGGCATGCCAATTGCACCTTGTGCCCAACCATTTTTGGTGGTGGATGGATCTGTTATTAATGCACAGTTTTTGGGATTCCAATTATTTGGGTCTTGACTCCAATATACAATATTACACTCAGTGTATTGATAGTTCAAACTAAACTGGTTGGTAAACAAAAAATACCATTTTGTGTTATCGTCATAGTATATAGTTGCGTTTTCAGGTGCAGTATTCCCGGTTTTATCTATTATTTGACTGTCAAAATCCCAACCGTTTGGATCAGGAACAGCATCCCAATTATGAATTCCATCTAATTTATTGCTTCTGGCTATTTGAACCTGATCGCCACGTGTAATAAACATCATATAACGTTTATTATTCACAGGATCAACTTTCCAAAGTGGATTTTCAATTACTGAACCCGGTGAGCATGTTGCTGCTGGTTTTTGCCAAAGGGCAACCGCTTTTTCCTGACCAGCTAATCTGTTTAGCTGTTGCCACTCACCCTCAATACCGGTTATGCCTTTTGTAAGTGCTTTGGCAACTAAGGTTGAATAATAAGTGCTGGGTGTACCTACATCTGTACTGCCAGGAGCTGCCTCTTCAGCGCCCAAATAGTATAGATACCAATAATCCTCATCTACGCTAAAGTATGCCCAAGGAGATGAGGCTGAACCATAATCCTTATATACATTGGCGTTAGATGTCGGGTTTGTATCGTACCCACACCAAAGTTTTACACCTAACTTTTCCCATGTTTTCAAATCGGTACTTTTAGCCAACATGGCTCGCCACAAATGGCGTTCAGGGTCGTTATAATTGCATACACCTGAGTGTGCGGCTGCACCATCGTAAAACAAATAATATGTATTTCCAACTTTATTTACAATTCCTTCTCTGACCCCATTACCATCCCATTGAAAGTACTTCTCACCTTCAGTGCTGGGAGCTAATACTATACCGTAATCATCCGCTGGCATGCGATATGTTGCACGGTCAGCACGTGAAGCCGTATAAGCAGTTGCAGATGTTGCAATCGTAAAAACATGTGGTCGCCGCTGATTGTTGTATTTTGCAAAATCCATTCCAGGGGTCAATGCCTGGGCGTATTTGGTATAAAAAGTCGTTACCGGCTTATCGTTGTCAAATTCCGGTACTTGTGCCTGAGATGTGAATGAAAATACAATACCTAAGACAATAAGAAATAACAGTAATCTTTTTTTCATTTTTTTGGGGATTTAAATTAATTAGAGAATTGGGTTAATCTGAAAACAAAACTAAGTGGTATCACCATTGGCTCCTTATTAATACGGGTATTTTTCTTATAAATTGGTGTCAATCTTGATAAATCAAATTTATAAGTGATATAATCTTGCCTATTTTATGGATGGGATATACTAAAATCTTCAGGCGTGGTTGCATTATTAGTGGTTAATTCACAATCCGGTTTTTTCTCCGGCCTAAAGAAATGCCCCAATAGGCTCCAGCCCCGGAAAGGATCAAGGCCCAAACCTTCGCCTGCTACGGTATTGTAATACTCACGGTTACCGGATTTTTGCATTAATTCAACTGTTCGTTGAGCAAAACTGAAGCAATTTGAT
>CAIRMR010000021.1 GCA_903879715.1 uncultured Bacteroidales bacterium | reverse complement strand
TTAAGGTTGAAATGGAGTTTGAAGAACCGGATTATTAACATAAGTTGGCTTATACGCAATTTTTTTGTACATTTACGCCTTCAAAAGTTCGCCAATATAATAAGTGCTAAATAGTTGACACACTATGGATTATATTAAATTTGACAAGTCGAAACTGGTAAATCTTGAGTATTCACTCACGCGTGAAATGCTCCGATCTAACAGGGCTGGTTCATATTCATCAACAACCATAATCGGTTGTAATACACGTAAGTATCATGGCTTACTGGTTACTCATCAGCCTCAGCTCGATGGAGGAATGCATGTTTTGCTGTCAATGCTCGACGAAACGATTATTCAGCACGATCAGGAGTTCAACCTGGCCATACACAAATATAAAGGTGAAAAGTATAATCCCAAAGGGCATAAATATATTACCGATTTCAATATCGATACTAACCTGAGAATTACATACAGGGTTGGCGGGGTGTTGCTTACGAAGGAAATGCTTTTTGCGGGGAACGAGGACAGTATAATCATCAAGTACACTCTTGTTGAAGCCCATTCGCCGACAACAATACGTTTCAGACCTTTTATGGCGTATCGTAATATCCATTCATTAAGCAAAGCCAACAATGATGTTGAGCGAAAATATGATTCTATTCCTAACGGTATTAAAGTAAGGATGTACCAGGGGTATCCTCCACTGCATCTGCAGTTTTCGAAAGAGAATGAGTATATTCATGCACCGGATTGGTTTTTCGACTTCGAATACATGCGCGAAAAAGCACGCGGGTATGATGCACTGGAAGATTTATATACACCCGGGTATTTCGAAATGCCAATAAAGCAAGGTGAAAGCGTTTACTTTATGGCCAGTCTCGAATTGGAAGATCCTAAAACCTTTGCCCGCATGTACAGCCAGGAATTAAAAAAAAGGATTGTACGCGATAGCTTCGAAAATTGCCTGTTAAATGCAGCCCAGCAATTTATTGTGAAACGTGGTAAAATGTTTGAGATTGTTGCAGGATTTCATTGGTTTGGCCGTGTGGCCCGCGATACCTTTATAGCTCTGCCGGGACTTACATTGGTGCAAGGCGATTTCAGGACTTTTAAAGCAGTACTGGATAATAGCCTTACCGAAATGAAAGGTTCGCTGTTCCCCAATTCCGGTACAGGACTCAAAACCGAATATAAGTCAGTTGATGGTCCGCTATGGCTATTCTGGACATTGCAGCAATACATCAAATACAGCGGCGATACTTCAGTTTGGAAACAATACGGTTCAACTCTGAAAATGATATTAAACAGTTTCCGTGAAGGAGATGCACCCTACAATATTCATATGCTCGATAGCGGGCTGTTGTATGCTGGCGTAACTGGTTCAGCCGTAACCTGGATGGATGCGGTAATTGATGGTAAACCTGTAACTCCGCGTGTAGGACTCGCGGTTGAGGTAAACGCGCTCTGGTATAATGCAATCTGTTTCGCGATTGAATTGGCAGAAAAAGCCGGTGAAATGGAATTTGTTGACCAATGGAAACCGGTAGCTGATCAAATTCCCCCTTCATTTGTTGATACTTTCTGGTACATGGATCAAAATTATCTGTATGATTACGTTCATGGCGATTTTAAAGATAAATCGGTACGTCCGAACCAGGTTTTTGCTGCATCATTGCCTTATTCACCCTTAAACGATGATCAACGCAAAGGTGTTCTCGACAGGATTCAGTCTGAATTACTAACGCCACGGGGATTGCGTACACTATCGCCTAAAAATCCGGCATACAAACCTGAATATACAGGTGGACCGGCTGAGCGTGACATGGCCTACCACCAGGGATCAGTATTTCCATGGTTATTAGGACATTTTGCTGAAGCCTGGCTCAATCTTTACGAGCAAAGCGGAGTAACATTTATTACAAAGCTTTACCAGGGTTTTGAAGAAGTTATGTCCGAACACGGCATAGGAACTATTTCTGAACTTTATGATGGTGATCCTCCATTCCGTCCTTCCGGAGCTATTTCACAGGCATGGAGCGTTTCAGAACTTTTGCGTGTTAATAGTATACTTGAATCTATGAAAAGAGGTAAAGGCAAGAAATCAAAATAAGTAATTCACCAGTTACAATATATAATAGAGATATGAAAGTTTTAATGTTTGGTTGGGAGTTTCCTCCGCACATCACCGGAGGCCTTGGTACAGCTTGTTTTGGACTTACCAAAGGATTGCTGAAATGTGGGGTAGACGTACAGTTTGTAGTCCCAAAAGCTTATGGTGACGAAAGCCAGGAAGCTGTGCGAATCATTAATGCCAGTGATGTTACGGTGATGATGAACGATCCTATATTCCGCGAATACTGGAGCCAGATCACATATATGGAAATTGGTTCAAACCTTATTCCATATGTTGGCCCTGAAGACTTTCAGCAAATGGTTAGTGAGAACCTGAATGTTAAAGTAGAAGAAAGAAGCCGGGTTTTCTCTGAAAAATTTCAGTTCTCAGGCAAATACGGCCACGATCTGATGGAAGAAGTTGCCCGGTATGCCCTGGTAGGAGCTGCAATTGCTGCTAACAGTGAATTTGATGTAATTCATGCCCACGACTGGCTTACTTATTCTGCAGGCGTTGCAGCAAAAAAAATATCTGGCAAACCGCTGGTTGTTCATATGCACGCAACTGAGTTCGATCGTTCAGGCGAGAATTACAATGAAAATGTATATGAAATCGAGCGCAAGGGAATGGCCGAAGCCGATCGTGTTATAACGGTAAGCAATCTCACAAGAAATATTGTAATTGAAAGGTATCATATTGATCCGGATAAGGTTATAACAGTTCATAACGCAGTTGAACAACCCGAAAAGACAGAATTGATAGATGCCGAAAAACATGTTAAGGAAAAAATAGTGACATTCCTGGGTAGGATAACTTTCCAGAAAGGTCCTGAATATTTTATTGAAGCTGCATGTAAAGTGCTTGAAAAAGATAAAAACGTTCGCTTTGTTATGGCTGGCACCGGCGATATGATGGAAAAAATGATCAGGCGGGTTGCTAAGCTTAAAATTTCATCACACTTCCATTTTACCGGATTTTTGAAAGGCGAAAATGTCGATCGTATGTTTGCTATGAGTGATGTGTATGTAATGCCTTCAGTATCTGAGCCTTTCGGTATTTCGCCACTTGAAGCTATGCGATCAAATGTCCCGGTTATTATTTCGAAGCAGTCGGGTGTTGCCGAGGTTCTCGATCATGTGATGAAAGTCGATTTCTGGGATGTGGATGCAATGGCTGATGCTATATATGGTTTATTGCATTACAAATCAATGAGTGCTATGACAGCTGCCAATGGGGCTGAAGAGGTGAATAACCTGAAATGGGAAGCGGCTGCCCGGAAAGTCGCAGATATTTACGAATCGTTGGTTTAATATCAGCGTTGCCAATAAAATTGTAATAAAAGTTTAAAACGAAAATATATGAGGTCAATTTGTCTTTATTTTCAGGTTCATCAGCCATTCCGTCTCAGGACATATCGGTTTTTCGATATAGGCGCCGATCATTATTATTATGATGATTATCAAAACAAACGTATTGCCAGGCGGGTTGCCAGTGAATGTTATCTCCCGGCTAATGAAGTTTTGCTCGGGCTTATCAACGAGTTTGGCTCTGCCTTCAAAGTGACCTTTAGTATTAGTGGTTCAGCTCTTGAGCAATTTAAAAAATATTCTCCCGAAGTGATCACTAGTTTTAAACGCCTGGCTAAAACAGGAAATGTTGAATTCCTGGCCGAAACCTATGCTCACTCATTGGTGGGACTAAATGATTCCGCTGAATTTAAAAGACAAGTTCAGGAACATGCAGCAGCCATTAAAGAATTATTTGGTGTAACGCCTACCGCATTTCGCAATACAGAGTTGGTATATTCCAACAGCATTGCCGGCCAGGTTCTCGAAATGGGATATAAAACCATGCTCACCGAAGGCGCAAAGCAATTACTGGGTTGGAAAAGTCCTAATTACCTTTACTGTAGCGCTCCTCACCAACGTTTAAAACTGCTTTTGCGTAATTATCAGCTTAGTGATGATATCACTTTCAGGTTTTCGCAGCAGGATTGGAGCGAATGGCCTCTCACAGCTGAGAAATATGTAACCTGGTTAAATGATATTGATCCAAAACAGGAAATTGTTAACCTGTTTATGGACTACGAAACTTTTGGAGAGCATCAGAAAGCTGCATCAGGAATTTTTGGTTTTCTGAGAGCTTTCCCCGAACAAGTTATTAAAACACATAAATGGAAATTCAGCACTCCGAGTGAGTTATCCGAAGATCTGCAGCCAGTGGCAGGTATCGATTGCCCGCACGCTATTTCCTGGGCTGATGAAGAACGCGATCTTACTGCCTGGCTTGGAAACGATCTGCAGGACGAAGCATTCTCAAGCCTGTATAAAGTATCGGATATAATGCTTCACTGTACCGATGCTGATCTGAACCGTGACTGGAATTATCTCCAGGCCAGCGATCATTTTTATTACATGTGTACCAAATGGTTCAGCGATGGAGCTGTACACCATTATTTTAATCCTTATGGTTCTCCTTATGAGGCTTTCTTGAATTACATGAATGTTCTTTCTGACTTTTTGATTCGCGTGAATGAATATGCCGAAAACCAGCTGCTTCAAGCTGCTAAAGCTCCTCTGAAACCAGCAAAATCAGTCAAAGAAAAAGCCTCTTCCACAACGAAAATTCCTGCCAAAAAGGAAATCAAAGCCAAAACCCCCGTTTCGGAAAAACCACAAAAGAAAGCTGAAACTAAATCACGAAAGGGTTAAAAAGCGGAGAATGTTATTCACATTACCAACCAAATGTGAACAACATAAAAGCCGTTTAATTTTTAATTTGTATTTTTGCAGCCCTCCAGGCCAGGTTTCTATCCTGTCAGGAGATCGATTTTTGTGCAATTTATCTGATGTTCCTGCACTGAATTACTTGAATCTGAATCTAATCTATGAGTGAAAAGAAATTACTAAAACCAGATTACCTGTTTGAGGTGAGCTGGGAAGTTTGCAACAAAGTTGGAGGAATTTATACGGTAGTAGCCACCAAGGCTCCCGGAATTCAGCAGGAATACGGAAATAATTATATCCTTATTGGCCCGGACGTATGGAAAGAGACCAGCCAGAATCCTGAATTTACCGAAGATAAATCCATATTGCGGGTTTGGCGCGAACGTGCCGAAAACGAAGGCTTGCGTATTAAAATTGGCCGATGGAATATTAAAGGCCGTCCTGTTGCTATACTTGTTGATTTTACACAATACATTCCTTCCAAAGATAAAATTCTGGCTGAATTCTGGGAAAAATATAAACTGGATAGTATTACCGGATCGTGGGATTATTTTGAACCCGCATTGTTTGGGTATGCAGCCGGAAAGGTTATTGAAAGTTTTTATGAATTCAGCCTTACTGCCCAGGACAAAATTGTCGCGCAATTTCATGAATGGATGACAGGGGGAGGTATACTTTACCTGAACGACCGCGTACCGCAGATTGGAACCGTGTTTACAACCCATGCTACTGTTGTAGGAAGATGTATTGCCGGTAATAACCTTCCGTTATACAGCCGCTTCGATGATTACCATGGCGATGCTATGGCTCATCGGTTCCAGGTTATGGCCAAGCACTCTCTGGAACATATTGCTGCTGTTGAGAGCGATACTTTCACAACTGTCAGCAAACTTACTTCAAACGAGTGCCGGCAGTTCCTGGACCGGGAACCTGATATTATTACTCCGAATGGTTTTGATGATTCTCTCTTCCTTGATGAAGATACACTGGCTACAAAAAGATTAGTAGCACGCGAGAAACTTCTTGCTGTTGCCCAGGCAGTTACCGGGCATCCGCTTCCAGCGGATACGCTTTTTCTCCTTAACAGCGGAAGATATGAATTCAGGAATAAAGGAATTGATCTTTTTCTGGATGCACTGGCAAACCTTAATCATAATGAAAAGCTCACATATCCTGTTGTAGCGTTTATTACTATACCCGCGCACCATTCAGGGCCGGTTCAGGGTCTAGCCGAAAAAATTGATTCAGGCAATTTTGAAAGTACTGACGACAGACACTATTTGACTCATGGACTCTTTGAACCTGATTATGATCCGATTCTGAAAAGACTGAAGGAAAATAGTCTTTTCAATTCTTTACAGGACCAGGTAAAAGTAATATTTGTGCCCAGTTACCTTAATGGAAACGACGGTATTTTTAATCTTACTTATTACGACCTTCTCCCTGGTTTTGATTTGTCAGTTTTTCCTTCCTATTATGAGCCATGGGGGTATACTCCGCTCGAAAGCCTTGTTTTTGGAGTACCTACAGTTACAACCACATTGGCTGGTTTTGGATTATGGGTCAGGAGTATAACCAAAGATGGTGGTATTACAGTAATTGAACGCAATGACGAGAACAATGAGTTTGTTGTAAATTCGATTGTTTCGGTAATTTTGTCGTTCGAAAAGATGTCGGAAAACAGGCGGGCTGAACTTTCGGCTTCGGCAATTTCGGTTGCACATACTGCTTTATGGAGCAACTTGCTCAAATACTATAAACAAGCTTATTCCACAGCACTCGAAAAAGTTTCTGACCGGTCTGATCTGTTCCGCGATAAGCGGCAGGCAGAGACAGTTATAAGCGTAAACGGGAAAAAAGCTTCGTTCCCCGAATGGCGCAAAGTACGTGTTCGTCATACCTTCCCCGATGCATTGAAGGGGTTGTTGAAACTGAGCCGAAACTTATACTGGTGCTGGAACAGTGAAGCCACTGACTTATTCCGGTTGATAGATCCTAATCGTTGGGAAAATTCTGAGCATAACCCGATTGCTTTACTCGAATCGCTCACCTTTAATCAGTTGCAGGCACTCGAGAAAAATGAGGATTTTATGTCCCGACTCAAGTTGGTAGTTGAGCATTTCGATGCATACATGGCCAAAAGTGTAGAAAAGAAGGGACCTAAAATAGCTTATTTCAGCATGGAATTCGGCCTGCACGAAAGTGTTCAGATCTATTCAGGCGGATTAGGCGTACTGGCTGGTGATTATCTTAAGGAAGCTTCCGATTCTAATTCTGATATGATTGGCATCGGACTGTTATACCGCTACGGTTATTTTAAACAGACTTTATCCCCTTTCGGAGAGCAGATTCCTCAATATTTCCCGCAGAGATTTAATCATTTGCCGATAAAACCGGTTCGATACCCCGATGGAGAATGGATCACAATTGGTATTTCATTACCGGGACGCGTATTGTATGCCAAAGTCTGGAAGCTTGAAGTTGGCCGTATCCCTTTATATTTACTCGACGCTGACATCGAAGAAAATTCCGAAAATGACAGGTTTGTAACACACCAGTTATACGGAGGTGATCTGGAGGTTCGTTTTAAACAGGAATTATTACTTGGCGTTGGTGGTATCCGGATGATCGAAGCTATAGGCATTGAACCTGACTTGTATCATTGTAACGAAGGCCACGCCGCGTTTATAGGTATTGAGCGCTTACGCGAATATGTTCAAAATCACCAATTGTCGTTCCTTCAGGCTATAGAACTGGTCAGAGCTTCAACCTTATTTACTACCCATACACCCGTTCCCGCCGGTCACGATGCATTTACCGAAGACCTGTTACGTACCTATATACCCCATTATGCTATCCGGCTCAATATTTCGTGGAATACTTTCATGAACCTTGGTCGATATTACGAGAACCACAACGATCAGAAATTCTCGATGAGCGTATTGGCTGCAAAACTCTCGCAGGAAATGAACGGCGTAAGCCGCATTCACGGCCAGGTAAGCAGGGAGATGTTCAAAGATATGTACAACGGATTTTATGAAAATGAAATTCACATTGGATATGTTACCAATGGTGTGCATTTCCCTACCTGGACAAATGCCAAATGGAAAAAACTGTATATCCAGGAATTTGGTGCTGCGTTTCTGCAGGATCAATCGAACCCGGAATACTGGAAAAAGATACACAACGTACCTGACGAACGTATCTGGCAAATAAGGCAGGACCTGAGAGGCGAATTGGTATCTTATATCAAGAAACATCTCAAGGATTCGATGGGTACAAGTTCGGAAAAGCCGAAACAAATCATTCAGATTATGGAGTCGCTTGATGGTAATGCACTTACCATTGGTTTTGCCCGCAGGTTCGCTACTTATAAACGCGCGCATCTACTCTTTTCAAATATTGAACGCCTGGCGCAAATATTAGGCAATGAAAAATTACCGGTACAATTTGTTTTTGCCGGTAAAGCACATCCTGCCGATAAAGCAGGTGCCGACCTTATTAAACGTATTGTTGAGGTGTCGCGCATGCCACAGTTTGTAAGTAAAATTATCTTCCTCGATAATTATAACATGGCCATGGCCAGGAAACTTGTTCAGGGTGTTGATATCTGGCTGAATACACCAACCCGTCCGCTGGAAGCCAGTGGAACCAGTGGTGAAAAAGCAGTTATGAATGGGGTGGTGAATTTCAGTGTACTCGACGGATGGTGGGCCGAAGGATACCGCGAAGATGCCGGCTGGGCTCTCAAAGAAGAAAGTACTTATGAAAATCAGCAGTTTCAGGATGAACTTGATGCTGAAACCATATACAATATCCTGGAAGATGAAATCATTCCCACTTTCTATGATCGTGATAATGATGAAGTTCCGCATGGATGGGTTAAATATGTGAAAAATACCATTTCCGGGATTGC
The DNA here is from genome assembly GCA_903879715.1 of uncultured Bacteroidales bacterium. Lineage (GTDB taxonomy): Bacteria > Bacteroidota > Bacteroidia > Bacteroidales > UBA4417 > UBA4417. Next base: position 1,524 of record CAIRMR010000021.1, on the reverse strand, counting down.
GCCTCATTTTACCATGAAACGTCAGCTGGATGATTATTATGAGAAGTACTATCACAAACTTGCTACCCGCTCCGCTCTTCTGAAAGATGATGACAATGCCGCAATGCGCAGCCTTGCATCATGGAAGTTCAGAATGATACGCAACTGGGATGGTATTGATGTAGTTGATGTTATATTGCCGAATCCAACCAATGATGTGCTTAATCTCGGCGACCTTTTCAAAGCTGAACTTATACTCAACTTAGGTGATATTGCTCCTGATGACATAATGATCGAAATGATCTTAGGTCAGAAAGTTAATGATCATATGGTTGAACCGCAATCCATTTTCGAATTGCACCTTACAACCGTGGATGGCAACCTGGCTCATTTCGTAATTGAAGTTGAAACCCCGCTGGCAGGTGTTTTTGACTTTGCTTTCCGTATTACTCCGAAAAATCCTTTGCTTCCTCACCGTATGGACTTCAATTTGGTGAAGTGGGCGTAGTAGTTGCGAATTGGAAATAGGGTGAGATTTGTACCCTAAATTCTAATCCCTAAACCCTAACACCTTTTATACTATTACTAACAAATTACAAATAACCTCCAAATATGAAACTACTCGAAGGAAAAGTTGCCTTAATCACCGGGGCTTCCCGCGGAATTGGCAAAGCTATAGCAATTGCTTTTGCCCAACAGGGTGCTTCGGTTGCATTCACCGATATGCGACGCGACGAGATTATGGAAGCTACAGAACTTGAGATAAAAGCCTTTGGTGTTAAAGCTATTGGATATGCTTCCGATGCAAGTTCATTCGAAGACAGCGAACGCGTTGTGGATGAAATAGCAAAAGAATTTGGCCGTGTTGATATACTGGTAAATAATGCTGGTATTACACGAGACAACTTGTTAATGCGTATGGCAGAAGCTGACTGGGACCTGGTTATAAAGGTTAATCTTAAATCGGTATTCAATCTGACAAAAGCTGTTCAGAAATATATGCTTAAACAACGTTCCGGTTCGATAATCAATATGAGCTCCGTGGTTGGTATTAACGGCAATGCCGGACAATCCAATTATTCAGCTTCCAAAGCAGGATTAATCGGATTTACCAAATCGGTTGCACAGGAATTAGGCTCACGCAATATCCGTTGCAATGCCATTGCTCCGGGTTATATTGAAACCGAAATGACAGCAAAACTTTCCGAAGAAGTTCGTACCCAATGGGCCGCACAAATTCCGCTTCGCCGTGGTGGCAAGCCCGAAGATGTAGCCCAGGCATGCGTTTTCTTTGCGTCCGATCTCTCGGCTTATGTTACAGGCCAGGTGCTGAGCGTTTGCGGTGGGATGAATACATAATAAATAATGAATTATAAAGAAAAGCAGATTTCCACCAGGGAGTCTGCTTTTTTTGTGTGTCGGGCATGGTCATAACCTATAGGGTGCAAGTCCCGAATGAGTGTTGCAGTACATATCATTAGCTAAGAGCAAGGGTGTCGTGGGTGACTGCGAATCTGAAAGAAGCTGGCGGCAAATATTCGAGCC
>CAIRMR010000020.1 GCA_903879715.1 uncultured Bacteroidales bacterium | reverse complement strand
TTATTATTTATTTTTTTACGGGTCACATGGAACTCCATGACAAAATAATATCATCCGCCTGTGAGTCAAAATTGGCTGATTTTGTCATGTTCGTTTCATGTGTTATTATTTATTTTTTTACGGGTCACATGGAACTCCATGACAAAATAATATCATCCGCCTGTGAGTCAAGATTGGCTGATTTTGTCATGTTCGTTTCATCGTATGAACCACCTGGCATAAAATATAGTCCTTCAATGTAGTGATCTTCAAGACGGATTTTTGTTTCCGGTTCGATATGCCAATTTAAATTTTAAACAGATCAACTCTTCGCTATTGTTTCGAAAATTGAGGTAAACAGCTTATCAGACCTTTTTAAAGCAACAGAAATTCATATCAAGGGCTTGCCGTTTATAGCATGAATGATTAAAATTCTTTTCATACGGATTGTTTCCGGCATTAATTGAATGCTATACTGGGCCAGATACGACGCCATCTTGAAAGGGTAGTAATAATTATTTACTGCTCAGGTGGAGGTGCGGAGTATTTTTTTATTCTTTTTTTGCCTTGGAAAAATGAAACAAGAACTTGGTTTGTAAACAAGGAAAACGCCTGATGATTCAAAACCGATGATTAATTTCCCGCACTCAGATTGCATATGGTGTAGCAAAAATTATATACGATGGTAATGGATTCAATATCAGCACTATATTAAATGTTGATTTTGAGTAGAAATACCTGATTACCGCAGGTTATACATGTCATATGTTCTATTTTATTTTTGTTTTTCAGCTTTCAGAACTGGTGTAAATCACAAAATTGCCAGTAGGAGTGTTATTAGTGAATCTGTTTTCAAAAAACATTGTTATTGTATTTTTTATAAATAAATTTGCTGGTAAACCGCGTAATATAAAAAATCTTTACACTTCGGATGAATCTTCAGCCTACGATACTTATTGTTGATGATAACCAGGAAAACCTGGTCTATCTGAAATATATTATTATTAAGCTAAATGTTAAAGTTATTCAGGCACTTTCGGGCTATGAAGCACTTGAGAAAACTAAAGGAATAGGCTTAGCCCTTGCTATTATTGATGTACAGATGCCCGTTATGAACGGATATGAACTGGCATTAAAGTTGAATGAAGACCGGTTAGATGATAAAGTTCCGGTTATATTTCTTACAGCCAACCATGTGAATGAATTGGAGGAATTTAAAGGGTATAGCTATGGAGCCGTTGATTATATTTTTAAACCTGTCACCAGCCACATACTTTTAAGCAAGATTACCGTATTCCTTAATCTTTATGAACAGAAACTGACAATTCTACGGAATTCGGAGTTACTAAAAGAAAACGCTGAAGAATTGTCCAGAACTAACGAAGCCCTTCAGAAAAGGGAAGAAAAGTTACGGCAGGAACAGCTGTTTACAACAGCGCTTTTAAATAGTATCCCAGGGATATTTTATCTCTACACCTACCCTGAACTAAAGATGGTTACCTGGAATAAACAGCATGAAACGCTCTTTGGATATGATGCATCAGAAATGAAAGGCCGGCATGTCCTGGAATGGCATCAACCGGAATCCCGGGATGCAGTTATCAAATCACTGGAAAACTTTCTGGAATCGGGTCAGGCTACAGTAGAAGCCATGCTTTTAGCCAAAGATGGTCATTCCATTCCGTTCCTGTTAACAGCTGTGAAATTCGAAAGTAATGGTCAGGATTTCCTGATCGGAATAGGTACCGATGTTGCCCAACGTAAACAAGCAGAGCAAGCATTATTGGAAAGTGAAGCAACGCTGACCAAAGCACAGCAAATCGCTCATCTTGGCAATTGGGAGTTGGATAATAGAACTCAGACATTGCAATGGTCGGACGAAACCTACAGGATTTTTGGGTACGAGCCCTATACCGTACAACCATCAATGGAATTGTTCTATAGCAGTATGTATCCGGACGATGCGCCTTATATGCAGAGAGCTTTTTCGGATGCATGGGATTTTGGAACTCCGTTCAGCCAGGATCACCGGCTGGTGTTGCCTGGTGGTGAAGTGCGTTTCGTTCATGAACAGGCCGAAATCATGTTTGATAATGCCGGCAAACCTCAAAAGTGGGTAGGGACTATTCAGGATATTACTGAAAGGAAGCGGATTGAAGAAGAACTGAAAAGTTCGCTGGAACAGCTGCAGCAATTGTCGCAATATATTGAGCAGGTCAGGGAAAATGAACGAATAGCTATTTCCCGCGAACTTCACGATGATCTGGGGCAGGCGCTTACAGCCGTCAAAATAGACCTTGGGATTATCAAACATAAAATTTCGGATGAGGAAGTGGTTTTGAAAATCAATAAAGTTACGGCTTTAGTTGGAGACACTATAAAAACTGTTCAACGGCTTACTTCCCAGCTACGACCTGAAATTATTGATGACCTTGGACTTGAAGCCGCCATTGAATGGTACACTAATGAATTTTCGGAAAGAACCGCCATTGAAATTTCACTGGATATGGATACGGTCAATAGTATCTCCTCTGGTGATTCACTCATCATTTTCAGGATTTTACAGGAATCACTTACTAATATAGCCAGGCATTCAAAAGCAACAAGAGTCGATATAAAACTAAGCATAAACGAGGATTTTATTGGCTTAAGGATTTCGGATAACGGGATTGGCATAACTGAAGAGCAACGGAATTGTAAACATGCATTTGGACTGATAAGCATGAAAGAACGGGCTGCCTCATTAGGCGGAACATTTGATATCAGTAGCAAAAATGGCAATGGAACAATAATCAGGCTTTTAATACCGGTAAAACATATGATTTTATGAAGATACTGATTTGTGATGATCATAAGATTGTTCGCGATGGATTGGGTCAGATACTCCGGCAACTGCCCGGCATCACGTTAATTACCGAAGCAGGATCGGGGGACGAATTGCTTGATAAAATGAAAAGTGACAATTTCAATATCATCCTGCTTGATATTTCACTTCCCGATAAGAATGGGCTGGAGGTTCTACAGTCAGTCAAAACAAGGTACCCGGCTACAAATGTGCTGATGCTAAGCATGCATCCCCAGGAGCAATATGCGAAACGGGCCCTGGTACTCGGCGCGTCCGGTTATCTGACAAAGGATACTGCTTCTGATGAGTTGCTTTTAGCTGTTCAGAAAGTTTCGGAAGGGGGGAAATATATTTCTCAATCACTGGCCGAAAATCTGGCTGATCATTTATCCCGAGATGAAAAGCAACTGGATCATGAAGTTCTTTCCGGTCGCGAGTTTGAAATTATGATCAAACTTGCAAACGGAAGGTCGTTGCAGGAGATTGCGAATGAACTTTTTATATCCAATAAAACGGTAAGTACCTACCGTAGCCGTATCATGGAAAAAATGGAATTCCACAAAAATACGGAACTCACCCGGTACTGTATCGAGAATAACCTGATCTAAACAACATTTTGTTCTTAACATTTTAAAAGTTAACCACGGAGGCTCCGGGAGCACGAAGAAACACGGAATATTTCGTTTAACTTTTGTTCTTTTTTTTGATATAAAGAAAACCACTTAGGCACTAAGTTCACTAAGAAGCACTAGGAATAAATTTCCTCTGTGACCCTCCGTATAATCTGTGCCTCCGTGGTAAAAAAGACCAGGATAAGTTTCATAATATTCTACCCTTTTTCAGTAATAGTATTTTAAACTGTCAGAATATAATGATGATACAGAACTGCCAGGCTATCATCTATTTCAACCTATTGCTATTCCCTTTCCACAAACTCCGGCTGTTTTTCATATTCCTTGCAGGATATATCCGGCACAAGAATCAGTCTTTCCCCGGCCAATCATCTTCACAATAACCCAAGTACACTTGGTTGTAACGGGTACCAATTTAGTGGCTATACCTATTCGTAAACCCAGTCCTAGCCCTAGCGAAAGTATTGTTTCCAAACTCATCCGTACCGGTAAAGGAGGAGCAAGCCGTACAATTACCTCCACATTTTCTATGCCGGAGGTATCATCTCGCAATACCAGGCATGAAAGATTTGAGCAACGCATGAGATTTGTCGTTGCTGTGTATTGCTGAATTTATCCCGCAAAGCGCGACACATGCCTTCCGCACATGCCTCCGTCAAGAACCACTATCCTATTTTTCTTAGGCCGGTCCCTTCTAAGAAAGTGTTACTTAATGAGATCACAGTAGAACAACAATTATGCAGATGAGCTTCTTTCATATCTCTGCCAATCCTGTAATGTAATTTCTACTCTTTGGAAATGGAGATTGAAAATTACTGCTTGAGTTTTTCAGCAGGCTCTATTTATCGTTTTATATTTCTTCTTCTTCTTTCATCACGAAGCATATTTTATTCATAGTGCTAAAAATTATATATTTAACATATAAATATTTAAGTGTAATAAATAATTACTAAGAAATAGTATAAATATGCCT
>CAIRMR010000019.1 GCA_903879715.1 uncultured Bacteroidales bacterium | reverse complement strand
TCTTTTGTTGTTTTAATTTTAATATACTTTAAAACATCGTTAATTTTCATATGAGTTTCATTTTGGGTATGCATATAATCAATGATAAGGTTTTCAAGTATATCAAATCTTTTTTCATAGTCAAAAAGTATAGGATCAGAAACATCAGAAGGTTTTTGAAAATTGGAGGAAAAAGTCTGAGATTTTGAGCCGACTTCTTCATCCTCTCTCTTAAATTCATCTGGAAACCGGTTCTTGCTTTCTTCACCTATATCTCTGCTCCCTCTACACTTAGTTATAACGTAATTTGTACAACCCCAGAACTTATCAGCGCCCCAATTCCCTTTACCGGAAGGCCTTATTACCATATCAGCTCCACAAATGGGACATTGAGGTACTGAGGTTTGAGATGAAACAACATTACTGGCAGACAGGATACTATTTTCTTGTTCAGAATTTATTGATGGAAGCTCACCTTTTGGGAAGTTTTCAACTAAAGCCTGATTTACAACCAAAGGTTTGGTATTTGGATCGACTGGCTGAATAGATTTTTGAAAATCTATCTTTTCAAATTCATAACTGAGAATTTCTTTTGCTATTCTCGAATAATAATCTTCGAAATATGTAACTCCAGAATTAAGGAATTCTTTCGTTAGAGTACGAGGAATAGCAGAAAATCCAAAAACGCTTCCCCACAAACCGAGACTTAATCTAAAGTCTTTAATCTGGTTACTAATCATAAAATCAATCATTTTTTCCGGATCATCTCCTTTTATTATGAAGGAAGCAAATGATTGTAACATAATGTTAGAATGGCTCTTTACATCAAAAGGTTTAAAAAGTTCAATATGATCAAGCAACTTATTGATATATATTTTTTCCGAACTGTCATTCCATGAGGTTTTAATGAATTCTTTAAAAATCTTCCCTCCGGATAAAGCCATATCAATTTTTGATAATTTGAATTGCTCAACATTGCTAATTGACATTCCAAGAAATTCATTCACGAGATCAGGGTAAAATGAGGTTTTACCCTGTGCGAATACATCAAAATAATTTGTAATGCGCAAATTACATATAGAAAATGCGTCTTTAAAATTCAATCTAGAAGATTCCGATTGATATTTTTTCTCTATTTTGGATATTGTTCCGTCCAATTGAGAAAGAACATAATCATATTTTTCTGCTTTAATCTTACCAGAATCGTAGTATTTATTATCAGATGCCAGATTAAAATCACTTAATAGTTTCTTGAGATTACTGGATAACTCGTCTGACTTGTCATTAGCATTAATATTCAGAATTGCTTTTTGAAAGTACTCATAGATAGTAAGTCCCTGATAATTAACGCCATTAAGGAGATTTATTACTTTCTCAATCTCCTGGGCTTCAAATTTATATTGGGTAAAAATTTCTAGTTCGTAATTTCGTTTTGGCTTATTTCCGTAAATACTAATATCAATTAATTGAAGTATACGAGTTATACTTTTTTCAAGCTCAAAGAGTCTATTTTTTAATTCATTAACCGGGGTCTGGCCTTTTTTCAATTTCCATTTCCCTGTTTGATTTGAAGTATCAGCTAACAAATTAACCAAACTATATATTATGTTTTTAATTTCTTTTGATAGTTGTTTTATCTCTAATAACTCTGCTGGTAAGGCGCTGTAGGCACCTAACAAATAACAAGAAACAAATCCTTTAATAGAATCTATTTTTTTATCCAAAATTATTTCCTTTTCACATGACTCTTCCTTGACATCCTCTATCCCGTTGATTATATCAGGAGACCAAATGAAACTATCAAAATGAGAGTGTTCAACTTTGAAACAGGATTTATATAAGTCAACTAATTTAGTTTCTATACTGGGTTCGGATTTTATTAATGTTGTCTGCAACTTTTGCTGGGTGGCAAAATGGACTTTTACCGTAAACGGATTAAAATAAACTGAACCTGATAATTGGAATATCTTTAGTCCATCTTTTTCTAATACGCATTTATGTTTATCAACGATAGCTGAATCGTCAAATTCAATGACCATTGGGTAATTATCATTTTCCTGATCTCTTATTGTAAATTTTGGAAATTTGTTATACAGCAAAATTGAGTTTAGTAATGGATTAGGATCCACATTTGTAAAGCGGCGATATCCAAAATTCCTTTTTGAATAGAAGCTCACCGGTGAAATAGATTCACTAGAAAAGATATTGTTGAAATTCAACGAACTCGTTGGAAAAAAAAGTGTGCTCATAGTATTAGAGTCTTGTACTGCCAGAACCAGTTAAACTTGTTTCGTATAATTTAGTAGGTATTACATCAAAGAAATTAGAAAGATCACCTGAATGCATTATGTACAACGATTGATAGGATCGTGTAATTGCGACATAGAGTGGACTTCTTTTATCTGTTTCTTCAACATTACAATTTGGAATAAAAACCGCTTCGAACTGCAATCCTTTTGAGCTATGATATGTAACAATTTTAACATTATCTGAAGTAAAATTGAGATCCATACCTTCAGCAGTTTTTCTTTCTGCCCTGATACCTCTATTTGTCAAATATTGATATGCATGTTCAACCTGAGCATTTAGGGGAAAGAATATTCCAACATCATCAAAATTTCTGTTTTTGATGATTTGCGCAATAGCTTCAAGTTGAGAGTCCAGGCTTGGGTATTTTAAAATTTTTGGAAGCTCAGTTCCCTCATTTTTGCAACGCAGTTCAAGTTCATCATCTGTATCGCTAAGGTATTGTGCAAACCTAGCTATTTTCTTTGGCAAACGATGATTGAATACAAGCTGTTCATTTGGGTATCCAGTATGAGCCATTATCTGCTCCATCGAAAGCGGTTGTGGTTTCCTAAATTTATATATCTGTTGGGCACTATCTCCATAAAGCAATAATGCTTTGTTTGCACTATTTTTAAAACCATCAATCTGGTCCTTATCAAAATCCTGCGCTTCATCAACAACAATGTAATCTGCAGACGGACATCCCTGACTTGTCCACTGCCAATGGTAAAGAACACGGTTATCATCAAGGCCAATAGTCTTGATACCATCTTTCATGTATTGTTTTAATGTCTTAGTAAAAACAATGAAATAATAACTTCCCAATTTTTGCTCCTGAATTTGTTTTACTTTCCATAAAGCCAGAATTGATTTTCCACTTCCTGCACATCCCTTAACAATGAAAGAACGATCGGTCCTGCGTTGAATAACTTGAACCTGATATTCATCAAGCTCAGAATCTTTTACATAAAATGATTTGGTTGGCATGATAGTCAAAATTAGATTATACTTTGAGAAGAATCGTTATGTTTCATTAAATTGCTTTGCACGAGATTTGCAGAACTGTTAGCATAACAATAGGCACAAAGATGGTTGCATGTATTATACATACCGATATCTTTGCTTATTATACATCCACAAGCTTTTCGCTGGCCTTTGTCTTTTAGATTTTTATCTGAACTAATTTCTGAACTGAATAAATCGAGTGATTTTGGTTTATAACCTAACCATTCGCATAAAACTTTGTCACCTGGGCGTAATTGATAAATTAATTCATCATCAATACACTTATTTTTAGAAATACCATAGGAACTGAGCACAATGTCTTCTGCACAAGTTGATAGCGTCAAGTTCCATTTCTTATTAAGTTTACTTAATTTACTTGAGAAAATTGAAATATCCTCTTTTGAAAATTCACGAAATGTTTCATTTGATTTCGAAAGGTTATTGGTAACCTTGCGATACATATTTATATCAGCAAAACTAAAAACCAACTTTTCTGTGAATTTATGTAGTCTATCGCCAACATGTTCAATTTTATCTAAAAGCTTATCAATTGTAAGCGTGTCGCTTAATAAAAGAGGATCAAAGCGCCATATAGTACGATTTTTACCAATTCTTTTTGAAAGCTCCTGAAAGGTTTCTATCCTTTTAGTTAATTCTGGTACATTAGGTTCCAATCCCTCCTTTTCGTAATCATTGAGAGTTATCTGGAAGTAATATCCGATATCTTTTGTATCTAAAATTGCTAAATAAGGAATAATAGGAAGTGGATCTTTTGTCCAGAATACTATAAACTTTGTTTCATCAAACGAGACGTATTGAGTTTTTTGGTTGAATGGATTTATCCAAGCTATATATCCTGTATTCAGGCGATTAAAAAACCATTTAGAATAGAACGCGGGTATATCGGTTGAACGGCTTGCAGAAATTATGTATGGAGCTACAGAATCTACTTCCTCACCAGCATCATTAATAATTTTCTTTTGAATCCAATTCATACTAACTCAATTTATAAGAATCACTTAATACAACTTCGTTCAATGAAATCGGACAACAACATTTTGATTCATTTTCCTGATCAAAATGTTTCCAATCAATTACAAATCTACCAATTTTAAAATCCTTACTCAAATCATCAACAAGCTTTTTTCTCCCAACAATTTTAAATACGACTCGAGAAACATCTTTAGTCTTCTTTTTATGACTAATTGTAAATTCATGATAATAGAAGCAGTCAGTATTACATTGTTGACTAAAGAAATTACAAGACAAAGGTGAAAGTATCCTAAATGAATTGTTGGCCTTTATAAACCGTCTGATTTGTTCATTTAAAAGTATTGGTAAGAAAGTAGAATTCTTTGCTTTGGTCGTTACATCCAGGATTAATAGAAGACCTAAATCAGAAAGAAGAGGACAACAGAGTAACGCTAAATCAAAATATTCCTGACCATTTTTACTTTTTGCATAAGAAATAATTTCGCCAACTGCTTTAAATGATGTTATGAAATCAAATGATTGGCAATCAAGAGACTGAAAAGTAGAGCTTAAGTGGTTAATATTTTCTACCGTAGCATTAATAGTCTTTATTTCAAACTTATTCTGTGAGTACTGTTTAAATTTTTCTGTGATTTTAGTCAAAAATTTAAGTGAATCCTGATTACCATCAATAGCCCAAATGTTTACTTTAAATTTTTGATTAAGATTCTTTTCTAAGGCCGTCAATAGTCCAATAAGATTACCTCCAGTGCCAGATCCAATATCCAGAACATTTACGATTTCTTTGGTTTGATACTCCTTTTTAAAATGAACATTATTAAACAAGTCATTAAATATACAATATGACTCAGAATAACTTCTTGGAAAATAAGTACCTAAGTATGTAAGTATTTCTATTTCTGAGTGATTTAAGTTGAAATCATATTTATCGAAATCCGGAGCATACTCAGCTAATAAAGTATCAAAAAGAAACTTATCAAGCCAAACTGGTAATCGAGTTTCAGATTTTATTCGTGCAATTGCTGAACTAAGATGCTCTGAAGTATCAATCTTTTTTGAAGACGTACTTGTTTCGGGATTTATTTCTTCTCCTTCAAACCAATATAATATGGTTTTATTCTCACTTTCAACATAGAAAACATTTTTGTTGATAAACTTTGAGAGTTTCTTCGCAATTGCAGATATGGTCGAAACATTGTTTTCAAAAATGATTAATACCAGGTATTCATGATTCAGATTCCCAATGATTTCCGAATATGGAATTGGTTCTTTATTGCAATTACAAATGCTAAGTTCATATGAAAATAGAGTATCTCCCAGAATAAGCGGAAGAATATCTTGAACATATTTTTTAATATTATTAATTGGCATTTGAAGCTATTTTAGGCTTATCTATAATAATTACGGGAATTTAGAAACTATTTTAACAGACTTATACTCTTTATCCATTTTGCATAATTCGTCTTTCACACCCTGGCGAAGTTCGATGGCGGGATTAACACAGTATTTGTAAAATTCGTGTTCTTCAACCTGTTTATTTGGGAATAGGATTTTGAGCAGGCCACTGGCGCCGGCCTCGATGGCTTTCATGTCGCGCATATCATCTGAGCCTGTTATTTCCATGTTTGATTTGATATAATCTCTAAAACTGGATTCATACCTTAGAGAATGCATAATTTCACCAAATATATCACCTTTCAATCCGAGTGTTTTTGAAGGGCTATCTTTTGAGATACGAGGCAAATCCCAACCTGGTAACAGGCCAGAAAATCTATCAATGAAAGCCGTTTCGCGAAGAAAATTAGGGAATATTGAAAATAATCCTTTCAACATGTTTACCGGTTGACGGTTCTCATCAATCTCAATATTAGCCAAAATAACCAAGCCAGCCTCTGCAGCAATTGAGGATGCAGTGCCCTTGCCAAATTTACCTGATTCAAGATAAGATTTTAGAAGAGCGGTAAGCTCTCCTGATGTGTCACCTTTAACTTTTTGTGCTTCATCAATAACAACTGTGTCAGACTTGGTTATAAGACCTGCTGCCTTACGTGAATCATTAAAAAATAAAACAGCGGGTGTAATATTTCCGGATCGAACAGCAACATAACGGGACATGTTATCATATACATACGATTTCCCGGTCCCTTTGGGTGCTAGCTCAACCAGATTGTAACGTGCCTCAAGTAATGGAAGCAATCTAATGATCAATAATATTTTTTGACGCTCACTATATACATCAGGATTGTAGCCCATTGAAGAAACAATAAAGTCAATCCATTCCTGAGTAGTGAAGTTCTGACGAGAATCGCAGAAGTATTCAAGATCGAGGTTGGCAACCTGAAACGGTTTTAAATCAGTGAGCCAAACCTGGCCCTTCTTATTTTCCTGGCTTGGTGGTATGTAGAAAAGAGTACCTACTCCCCATAGCCCACTTGAAAGAAGCATCTGATTGTTATCAACTATGGGTGAAGTTGTATTGCCATCAGAAATATCAAGGAAAGGAACTGATAAGTACCTATCCCCTTTTATAAGATTCACTGAAACAGAATAATTATCAAGTAGTTTAATTTCTTCCTGTAAGAGTAACCTGTTTTTCACAGATTCTTTGTCGCTTTTGGATGGCAAGTATTTTTTGACGAACAAGGATATCTTTTCACGAATTTCAGGTGTGACTTCTTCTGCCTCTCCAGCAAATGAGCTTATTATCCACTCACCGACATAGGCCGGAATAGCCCTACTGCCAAAACCTGCTTTGTGAAGGAAAGATTTATTTATAATAATTTCTCCAAATACATCCTTTGCTTTTAATTCAAATGATTTCATAACTAGAGGTTTAACAGTTTATCCATATCAATACTTGTCTCAACCATTGATTTAATCTTGACCTGAAATTCTTTTTCAACATTTACACTAGTACCTTCAATCACATAAGTAATATTAATTCTGATTAAAGACTTATCTTTTTTATTCAACTTAAATTTCGTCTCGATTTCTAATTCACCTTTCGATGGTAAGTCTTCATTTTCATAAAGTTTAACTTTTGGTGTTTCATTTTCGAAGATCTCGATCTGAATTTTCTCAATTAGTTTATCATTTGGATTTGCCAAACGGAACGAGAAGGTTTCGAGTGCCATGTATCGGTATTCTGCTTTCGGTAACTGTACTATTAAGTCCTTGAACTTTGTTTTTTGATACATGAAATAACCGGCTGGTATAATTAGTTCTTCAGGTGTTGCGCCACCATGAACATAGGCATCGGATGCAGCATTTTTAAATTTGCCATAGCCCTTCGCTATCACATAATTATTACCATCACCGGATACTTTATCATCTATGCAATATATTGCATTGGCAATATTTACATTCGATTTTAACTGGTCAAAATCTTTCTTTTGAACCTTAATAAATCTATGATCTTCTCTTATCTCAGCATCAGGTATGAGAGTAGCAAAATTGAGATCTTTTATCGGATTGGGATATGCATTGGGTATTTGAGATGAACCGTGATCGGAAACAAAAAATATTTTTGCAGAATCATCCAGCCTGTTTCTCTTAATGAATTGATTCAGAAGAGAGGATAACTTCTTGAGGTTTAACCTGACATTCTCTTTGTGATCAATTAATGTCTTTTTAGGTGAAGAATGCAGTCCTTCGTCGATTCCAAGATAATTAATGAAAATGATTTCTTTTCCTTTGAAGTTATGGGTTGCTATTTTAGCCAAATCAGCATGAAAATAATGCAGTGAATGATCCGGAAAGTAGGATTGCCAGGTATTTTTTATCAGGGGCTCATAATTCGTTTGAGATGAATCAATTTTATCGCGTTTACCTGAAATAATTGCAAACTTACCTACTGATGTTGTTGTTGGAAGAAGACTTAAATAAGGTACCGGCTCGACCGGTAAAATGATATTGAACTTATTAAACTCTTCCTGTAAGAATCTGAAATACTTATAATTGAGATTATCAACGATAAGGATAATTGCTAAGTCAGATTCTTTAATTTGTTGAAGATTGTTATGGATAAAGCGATGGATGAAAAAATCATAATGATAACTTATCTTTTCGTACTGACTTAAAATAAATTCAGAAAATTGGAATCCCCAATCAATTATTTTATTGTCAATACTTCCTGTGTTATCAGCCCAAATCTTGTAGGGATAATAGAATTTAACAGCATCAGAGAGTATTTGCTGAATCTCCTGTTTTGAATTGAATAAAGGGAGATCGAATGATGGCTTAATATTATCTAAGATGCTGGTTAATTGGTCAAGGTTTTCAGGACCGAGTTTAGCAAACTTAGTTTCAATTTTATTAATCAGATCTTTATTGATTAGCTGACCATCTGATTTAAATGCAGCTATAAAAAAATCGAATTCTTCAATAAGGAGTCCTGAAACAGAACCAACTAGCTTAACAATCAAATCAGCATTTAATTCTGATTTCAATCCAGACAAGTATATATCTAATTCATCTTTAAAATGCTGGAAATGAGTTGATGTTGAAATAAATTGAGAGATATCTAAATCTTTCAGATTATAGGTATTCACAAAATTATTCCATTTTGGTTCTTGTAGTTTAATTTTAAATGGAGCAGGGTAATCTTTTATAAGAAGATAAAGACAGGCATTTTCGTATAAGGCTGAAGGATTGTTGAACAGCATATCCAGAAACTCTTCATCATAAATTTTAAGATTGGAAAGCTCCAGATATTTGAAATTCAATACTTTCCTGATTATTTGTGGCAGATTAGCTGATTCAAACTTGTATTTAATAAGATCATTTAATAAGCTGCCAAAACTCTTTGCCTGGATTGATGAGCCAGCCAAATAAGGAGACACAAAATTAGAAATGATTGTGTATGAGAAAGTCTCTGACTGATCATTATAGAAGTCATATTCCAGTAATTTCTGATGTTGAATTTCTTTGTCGGAAGGAACAAAATCGAAAGCAGAAATTTTCCATTTTACAGAAAGCAGTGTCTGGAATGTGATTTCTTTAGATTCAATTATTTCAACCTTGGCATAAGGTGAGAATGCATTCTTTATCAGGTCTTTTAATGATTGAGAACGTGCAACTACAGATAAATCAGAATCAGTTTTTAATGATTCATATACTCTCTGAATGAGGTCAAAATAAGAATTCTCATCCTCAAAGATTATTGCATCTTTAGGATCAAAATCTTTAGTTTTTTTGATATAGAGGTTAAGCTTCATTTTCGAGTTTTGAACCTAGATTTTTAATAAAAACACCCAAATCTTTCTTGTTGATAACTCTATCAGAGCTTAAAAATCTGCCAACCAATGCTTTAATAATTTGTTTTGCTTCTTCAGTATCATTTGGTTTGTCAACATCATAACCAGCTGTGGTATCAGCAATACGATCTTCAGACTTTTCTTTTAATTTGACAGTAAGGACTTTGCTAAAGTTACCAGCATCGTCGCAGGATACTAATTTAAGCGTCTGGAAAGCGTTCTTAGGTTTGTATTCAAACTCTTTTTTAATAGGAGTTTTCTGAGAATCAGTGTCCTGCGGATCCTGATTATTGTCAGTTAAGTAAACAGTAATACCGGTAGCCGGTGGTTTGATCAGAAGTACAAACTTGTCCTTGTCTTCAAATTTGAATAATACTTCCGATTTATTTTCTGTTCGTACCGAAGTATCATCCTTTGTTTCCAGAATGGGCAGAAGTACTTTGATCTTATTCTTACCTAATATTTCAATACCCAGTTTAACCTTATTGATATAAGAATCAATTTCATTAGTGACCCAATCTTTAACAGGTCCCAAATCAAGTGCTACAGGGAGTTTTTGATATATAGAGGCTGTGATATCGGAAACATTTTTTAAATTTTGTAATAATGCCTTGCTTTCTTTAGTGTGCCACGAAGCAGCTTCTTCTCTTTGATTTTCATCTAAAGAATTATACCATTCCATAATCTTGTTACGAAGATCCTCATCCGTATTCCCTTCAACATTAAAAGTGGAAAGTAGTTTTTCTAAAATCTGATTTTCAACCCTGGTTAATATATTGTCAAGCTGGGTTTTACAATCTTTAATATCAGTGATTAACTGATTTATCAAAACTGAATCCAGTTTTGTATCCTCCGGAATATCACTGACAGATAAAGTTTTTGAAAAGAAGAAGTCATAAAATGTGTTGTGGCTTATCGAGTTAATTACCTGGATAAAATTCTTTGGCTTCTGGTCAGTGAAAAAATCATCTGATTTAGCTGGTTTACTTAATGTAGACCACCATTCACTCAGTATATTGCTTGTTTCAGATAGTGAAGGGTTATCGCCAACAGAAAGCTTTACAGGTGAAAAAATGTTATATATTTCAACCAGGTATGCTTTTTCGGCATCAGACAAAGAGCGCTTATTCAAAACAGAAAGTGAATTATCGGAATCGACAATTGCAGTAATAGTCTTAAAATCTTTGATTTGTACTTCGCCGGCATCGGTTGATGTTTTCTTGTATTCCAATTCGTCGCCGAAATATTTGACCGTGTAAGCAATGAAAAGCTTCAGAGTGACATTACTCAAACCATATGGTGCCTCTTTATATTTCTGAAGAAATTTCTTGAGATTAATCGATTTGTTGGACTGAATTTCAGTTATCATATCAGCCAAAGCCGGAAACGCTGCTTCATATTTTTTTAAGTCCTTTTGCGTCTCACAAAAGAGTATCTGAGAATCCGGTGAAGGTTTGGGGCTTGTCACCAGGATTTGTTTAGCATGTAAGACATTTTGAAGATACCTAATGAAACCCTTATCGGAACCAAATCGTTTATCAATTTTTATAACCTGGCCAGGAAGAAGCAAGGTGTCAATCGCTTCTTTGAAAATAGTCTCTTTGTTTCCACCAAGACTCCGATGTTTCCTATTCAGTTCTTCATCCTGGATGTTATTAAAACGAGTATATAAGTTTTTAAAAAACTTTTTAACCGGATCCTGATCAGAAACAGGTTTATTCTCAATTATAGTACCACCCTGACCAAACCAGGTTGACATTCTACCAGATAAGTATTTGTTACGAAGATCTGCATATTGTTTAATGTAACCCGTATTGATTGTACCAATAAATGATTCATCCAAACGTGCCTGGTCCAATGGAGACGCAGATATGTAATCAGATGATTTTTTGATATTTAATGCTGCTCTCAGAGAGTTAAACGAATCGGATATCAGAATTGGGCTTTCAGGAACAACAACCAAAGTGTATTTCGAATTATTTTCTTTAGCAATTTCCCGGGCTTTACGGACATCATCTTCAGATTCGACAATCACAAAAATTACTATACCATCGTGACCGTCTTTATTACCAATGTTGTTAAGGAGAACACGTTCATAATATTCAAAATAACCAACTGGTGAGCCATTTAAGGATTTAGACTTGCCGAAATTCTTAAATAGTTCATAGACGCGGGCCAGACGAAAGTCAGAATTAAATGAAGAATTAAAAGCTTTAGCTTCAAGTATGTTGTTAAATGTAGGGTCGAAACCGTCAGTAATTGAAACAAATTCTTCATCCAAGGTAAAGCTACCTTCGGAGACTAATTTTTCCCTTTCAATATTTATAAATTCTGACCAATCAATTTCTGAACCTTTGCGAAATTCATAGCTATCAGCGATAGAATTGTGAAAGATGACTTTTTTAGATGAAAGAAGTCTTAAAGCATTTGTTACTTTACTAAGATCTTTGGCTTGGATGTTAAGTGCGAAGGCAATATTCTTTGTTTCACATTTAATACCAACGATATCAAAGACAAGCATAATCTTCAGTATTTTGATATATATCGTATTTTCAAGACTTAAATCAGCGGGATTGAACATCGTCTGATCCGTATTGACATTCTGAAGTTCTTTGTATGAGGCACCATAAGCCCGGACACTATCTTTTGACTTTGGAGTAAGATCAACATTATTTACATCGAGCTCACGCTGAAAGTAGTCAACAAGGAAATCAGTAGTAAATAAAGTGAGTAATTGCTCTGAATTTAAAATTTCGTTGTTATTGATGAAACTCCTATAAGAATATTGATTGTCGGCTCCATCACCTTCGCCACCCAGGAACGTAAACAATGTTCTGTTTGAAGAACCTACAGCAGTACTAAGGTTGAGTAGGCAGGACATTGATAATGGATGGAGCGGATAGACTGCTTTAATGATTTTTTCCTGAATATCGCTATCGCTCAGCCATTTAAAAAGATCTAATCGTTTAATATCTGGTAATTTTGAAAAGAGCTGAGGCAGTGCTGGAAGAACTTTGGTTGTATAAATTTCGTTTTCATCAATCTTTACAATAGCTGAAACAAGTTCTTCAAGGCCTTCCGTACGAACATCAATGGGTTTGAAACGAGCCTGTACTACCTGAAAATCATCCGTTGAATATTCGTTTGCATAGGCAGATAATTGCCTGTGCATTGCGCCTATGAAAATAATTTTATTTGAAGTTCTACAGAGTTCACCAAGGCCCTGCACAACTTCAACAGAAATGCGTTTGTTTTTTAGCGCGTAATCGAATTCGTCATATAAGATGACAATGCCATCGAAACGAGCTGTGAATTCTGGTGACTTGATCAAATCTTCGAGAATGATATTTATATTGCTTGCATTATATCGAAAATCATTTCGAATAATCCGCTTATAAATCAGTTTAAATAGTTCAAGTGCCTCTTTCCTATTGCTCAGAAGTGCAGCTTTAAATAACTGATAACCTTTATAATCGACTGGTTCCTTCTCAAGTTCGTCGATAAAAGCCGAGTAGAGATAAGAGCCTTCTTCTTCAGCCTTTTTAATATCATCCAAGTATCTAACAGCTTCCTTGTAAATTGTCGAAATTTCGGTATCAAAATCTTCTTTTTGTAACGATTCTTCCAGTGCATTCAGAATTACTTCATTGAAATCGGATGTTGAAGTATAGTCGGGAATAACGACCAGGTACCTGCCATTGCCCCGGATGTTTTTAATTTGCCTGGCTACTTCCGGATCAGCTTCTTTAAATGTCTCAAAAAATGTTTTGAGTTCAGGCTGTTCAGGTGTTTGAGAAAAAATATTGGCAAGCATAAGCAATAAATGAGACTTTCCTGTTCCATAATGGCCAGTCAGAACAGAGCTCTTATACGTGTTGCCAGGTTGAAATGCTTTTACTAATGTAAGTATGATATCACGATGGGACTTAATAGGCTTGTACCCTTCCATCCGGGCTTTGTTCTTTACTTTATCATAAAATTCAAACTTGAGATTTACGGTATGTGACATACCGGAATATAATTTTACGACTTCTGCTATTTTTGCCATATTAGTAAATATTTTGTATTTCCAGTTCAGAGTACTTGGTTATAAACTTTTTATCAAGTTGACTTTCAATTAATGGATCAGTGTGAAACACAAAAATTGACGGTATTGTGCTTACTGACTTTTCCAGAAACTTTTCTACTAATTTCAAGAATTCTTCCTTTTCGACTGATGACCAAAGGTTAATTATAAAATCAAAATTGTCAATTATGAGTACGTCACAGGGTTTTTGTTCACCCTCTTCTATTTTAGATAATGACCAGCTTATAAATTTGTTTGGACTAAAACCAAACAGAGACTGTGCTGATTGTATTTTGGGATATTCATTTATGACACTAACATAAACTGTGTTTATATCCGTGTTTTTCAGAATGAACGTATCAATATAAGCTGATTTTCCAATGCCGGCATCGCCGTAAATGATACACGAATTATATCTTTCATCCTTTAAGTTTTTAATCAGATCACGCAGGTTAACAGCCATATTATGAAAGCTTTTGATTGTAATAAATATTTAGAACATCAAGATAATCTTTGAACTGTATGAATTTGATCTGGTCCAAATCAGCTAAAGATTCAATTGCTATATATCCTTTCACTCTTAACCTATCAAGCGCATCCCGAAAATACCTTTCTGAGAGGTAAAATAGCCTACCAGGAGAATTCTCTGCATTTGCCAGGGTCTTTATTTCAAGAGTTACTTCAGATGGGAAGTAACGCTTTTTGAAAAGCCAGATAGCCGCCAGCAGAATTTCATCAGATACATGATAAGGTTGAGCTTTATCATAATTAGAGCTACTTTCGTTAGATGAAAAAATATTTAATTTCGAAAAGTTGCTATCCTTGTAAGCTTTTATACAGGTATTAAATTCCTTACGAAGATGTTGAGAGAATGCCGTGAGTGCATGAAACTGCTTCTGATCTTCAAGCAGACGAACTGTGTCTTCGTAATTGAAAGACTGCTTTGCAAAAAGATGGTTTGCAATCCTGTTCCAAATAATTAACCTGCTATCGGAAGAAATGAAGTAATGTAAAAACCAAAGAGTGCCAATTTCCTCAAAGTATTTATCATTTTGCATGATCAAGCGAGCCAGACTCGAAGGTGCTTTAGTTTTATCATCCAATAAGCCCAGAAAATAGAGAATACGTGTAAAGCCTTCGGATTTTTCGGGAGCATAGCCTATTACCGCCGGAAATTCAGAATTTGAAAAATGTTTTCTTTTAGAATCAATACAATATTCGAGCAGTACTGATGCAGGCATAAAATCGACTACGGCCCCACGTGAGATTTGCCAAACGTTTGGAGATTTGACAGGTTTCGGGTATTGTTTTTTGATGATCTCATCACCAAATAAAGTGAGTTCAATGTTTTTGTCGCCAAAAGGTTCAGCCCAATCTTTGTGCTGGACTTTCTGTCTTATCTGTGTAACTATTTCTTCAAATTCCAGGGCTTTTTTTCCGTACTTTTTCCAATTTAAGTAACGGACATATTCATCAGCATGCTGAAGAAATGCCTCTCTGTTATCGTCCCTGAAAGCGATAAACAAATCTTTTGTAATATCTAGTTGTCGTCTTGGCATTTTTCGTCTGTTCTGTATTTACTATCATAGTTAATAAGAAAATCTATCATTTCATTACTTAAACCTACCTCGTTACCTAAAAGAGAATCAACTTTATCAAATATATGTTTACTCTTTTTAGCCCGGAGTAACTTGTATTTTGTTACTCCATTTGCTTTATTATAAACCACATCCTCACCATTTATATTCAAATCATTTTCAATTTCAGTATATAAATCCTTGAACTTACCTGAATTAGAATTTAATGACTTTAAATTCAAAGGAAATCTTTTTAAATCCTTTGGATCAAAATTAAAACAATCAGAATAGACAGTCCAGAACCAGTAATAAAGACTCGAATAAAAAGGTGTGATTACTATATATTTTGAAAACTCATTCTTAATTCTAATGCTTCGTATTGAATCAGAAATAACTTGAATTCCATCAACTTCAATATATGAGGGTTTATCGAATGCTAAACGATAGTAAGGGCTACCAGCTCTCCTATAGTAGATGTAATTTTCATTATCCAAAGATTCAATATTATCTGGATAATAGTTATCAAGGGAAATGCCCTTTTCAAAGAGGATATTCAAAATTTCCTCTTCAATTGCAGAAGAAATTTTTGGAATTGTATAGTCTAGTATTAGCTTTTTATTCTCAAGACGATAAAATCTTTCTTTTATAAATAACTGCTTACGTTCATCCTGATAAAAACGTATGTAGTTAGTAATATATAATCTTGAAGAAAAATCTTTTTTTAGAGTTATTATTGAGACGGGTGTTTTTACATTATTGAATAATGTTCCTGGATTTGATGTAGAATCAATATTCATCAGAAACACTTTATGCTTCAAAAAAATATTTTGGAAATATATCATCCTTTTTGAAGTGCCAATCATCATTCTAGGGATAAATGCTGAATATTGATTATTCTTTAGAAAATGATAAGCTCGTTCAGGGACATAGGCATAAAGATTTGAAGATTTTATACATTCAAGCGGAACGCCAATATAATCATTTTCAAATACATCTACATAAGGCGGATTACCTATAGCCGCATCAAAGCCTGAATTCAATATTTCTGGAAATTCAAGTTCCCAGTGGAAAACAGCTTTTTCTTTGTTGAAATTAAGAATTTCCTGGTATAAAGAACTCCCAATTTCATTTTCCCAATCCTGGTCATTATCAATTTCCTGCAATTTCGAAACTAAGTTAAAATATGTATCTTCATCAGGAAGCGTATTAGAATCAAAGAGTGATTTTGTTTTAATACGATTCAGATCGAAACTGATCATAAGCCAAAGTGAAGCCAGGTCTTTTAAATGTTTTAAAAAGAAATCTGATTCTATTTCTAAAAAAATATCTTTTTTGGAAAAGACATTAGAAATATCATCTGATGAAAGTGATAAAAGTTCATCGAAACGTATTTTAACCTGTTCAAATCTAGATATGTCCAGTTTATCGAATAGTTTAGGCTCTGAGTTTTTTTTCTTGGCATTCCTGTTTGTCGGGTATAAAAGCAAATCTTCAACACTTATTCCCATTATCGAATCTCCTCTTTTCAAATGGTGGTTTAAGAAAGCAAGTGGTTTACCTTCAGATGAAGAAGCAATCCATAGAGCCAATTTTGATAATTCAGTAGCTAGAGGATTAAGGTCAATGCCAAAAATACAGCGTTCTACAACCTTTCTTCTCCAGTAACCTGGATTGATAGATAAGTCCGATTGGCTATGAAATAATGACCAATCGATCAATATTGGAACTTTCTCATGTTTTATTGGACCATTACTTAATTCAACAGCACAAGAAAGCACCTCTAAAATGAAATGCGTAATACAATGTAATGCATTGACTAGAAAATGACCACTACCCATTGTTGGGTCAATTACTCTGAAGGTCAGTATTTTGGTATTGACAAAGTTTAATAATTCTTCATCGAAACGGTGCAGAAGGCTATTCCGAATGGGATGGCTATAAGCAGATTTCAGTTCTGTTTCAATCTTTTTAACTGTCGGCAAAAAATCAATCCAACGTTCTTCCAGGCCTAAACGAACAGAATTGTTAACCATATAGTTAACAACATCTTCAGGAGTATAATATGAACCGGTATCGTGGCGTTCATCAGCGCTCTGCGAGAAATAGACATGTCCAGCAGGAATTTCTCTTTCGCTTTTCTTTATCAATCCAGCGGAAGATTTAGGGATAAATTTTTTGTCCCGAAAAACGAGGTCTTCTTTAGCGATAAAAAGTTTATACTCTAATAATCCTTCATACAAAGTACCTAAGCTTCTTACAGACAAATCACGGTAATCGATCTTTATTGTGTTTTTCCCTTTAGAAAAATATCCAAGTGCATAAAGAACTTTAGCAAAGATCTGATTCGTTAATTGATGATCAGGGTTGTTAAGAAAAGGATGTTGATGTATATCAAATAGTCCTCCATCATATTCAGGAATCAAATATGCACTATTACCCTGATCAATATTAATACACAACTCACGGAATTTAAACCAGAGATCGATGCCATCTTCATCTTCAAAAACATCATCTTTCAGCCATTTTTTTGATGTGCCCAGCATATTCTCGAGGCTCACCTGATCGTATTCCGGGCTGCTTATAGGCAGTAATTTACGAGACTCTGCATAGAAGATGAAAAGTAACCGGAAAAGCAGGTAAACTGAGTTGTTGAAATACTCTTGTTTTTCTTCTTCATTAAGAGGTTTATCAATTTTGCCGGAATAAGAAAGAAACCCAAATGAGATGGTTTCAAGAATCTCATTAATGTTAGCCTTGAGATGATCTTCTATTATTTTTGCTTCTTTATCAGATGTTTCAATAAAATGTTCAAGTCGTGTAATCTGATATTGATCTGGTATAAATAATTGAACTGAGAACAATTGATCGAAGGCTTTGAAATCAGAATCATCAGAGGAACTAAAATCAATTTCGAAATAGTTCTCGTAAGGTTGTACATTCAACGTGCTGTATAGGCGCCATTTTGTTCCATTGGTAAGGATGCCCCACTCAAGCTTTTCTTTTTTAAGAAGGTGGATCAATTCAAAAGCAGGAAATGAGCCTTTTGTGGTAGAATCAATATGAGTATCAGGTGCAACTGCATAGATGCAACTGACTTTATTTTGTAGTGGAAATCCATCGTATAAATAACAATAATGAGCGTTTTGCGTGTTATTTGGGATGAAATCGCCATAACCAAACTGCAAGATATTGATAACCGGTTTAATAAAATCTTCAATTATATTTTCTTCACCATTCTGCGATCTATCGTTTGAAAAAGAAATAAACACACTCTTAAATGCTTTGAGCTGATCGGCATTAATCTTATTAGATTTTAAGAAGTTAACAAACTGTGAAGCAAAAAGGTAGTTATTGGTTATCATTACAACTTTATTGAGATTGTATAGTTTAGTTAAATTTAAGCTTTGAGCATTGAATTAGCCAGGGCAAACTCCTTTTCAAAAGGCAATGCTATAGCAGCCAGTTGTTCCGGAATTGCCAATTTGAAACTTACATAATACCAGGCAAGGATGTGATAGCCGGAGAATTTTTTACCTGGAATGGAATGCAATTTATAGTCTTCCCTGGAAGGGCTATAACCCTGGGTTCCCTGCATGGCAATCTCAATGGCAATTTTCTTAACCTGGGCAAGAGGCATTTCTTTGAAGAATTTCAGAGCATCAACCATGAACATGACCACGGCCATATTGATGTCATTCTTCTCATGTGCTTTCTGAAACTTAGACATTTCCCTTTCTTCTTCAGTGTTTTCTTCAAACTGACCGAAGGGATCTTTTTCAATTGCCGATAAAATATCCGTCAGAGAATCTTTACCTGACCTGTATTTTTTCTCATCAATTAACTCGAAATTTTTAACCAGCTTTAGATCCTCACTCCAATGTTGGATGAGATCATATTCCTCCCCAGGTTCCTTATCATCCTGGTATTGGAGAAATTCTTCATACAAGGACCGGGCAGTCTTAATTTCGAAAGAAGCAGCTTCAAAATCCGAAATTAAGTCAACACCGAAAAGGTCTTTAAACTGCAAGGCATTGAGCAGGTTGAAAATTTTGCTGGTGGAATACACATCCTTAGGAACCAGTTGTTTTGCTCTTTTATCAGTGGCAGACTTTATGGCAGCATTTAGCAAACCGTAAAGGGAGACATACTGGTAAGGCCGCAGCTGAGGGTATTCTTTATTCAAGAAAACCTCAATGAAAAGATCGATTGGTGCATTGTATAACTGCAGGTTAAGTCCGTCGAAAATGCTATCGCAATATTTTGTGATATTACCTTCGGGAACATCGGCTCGCCGAAGTTCCTTAACAACCGGTTGCATCCTTTGAAGAAATGCTGATTTGTGAGAAGCCGTAGAAACGAATAATTTATTGGTTTCGGCTTCCCTGGCTTCGAGAATAAAATGCAAGTGAGCAAGCTCATGCATTATCAGATGCTCAACTCCGAGGTATTCCTTCCTGAATTTAACAGTGTGGTGAGTACGTTTGAAGTTTTCGGCAAGCTCCATTTTAGCCGGAGTAGAAATATCTGGATCTTCAATAATTTTGATGTCCAAGTTTCCCCGGAATTCTAGCTTATGCCTGAACTCAGAGTATATTTTTTCACCAACACCAGACTTATTGATTTGTGGGAAGATCTCAAAAAGCTGGCGAAGAGCCTGGTGAAAGAGAACATCCTTATCCTCTGATAATTTTATTGTTTTGATTGTGTAATCAAAAGCAGCAAAGAGATCGCCTTCTTTCTGAGCAATGAGACTTAATGCAAATTGTGAGTTAGGATATTCGCTGTTAATGAGCAGGCTTTTTTCAAAATAATCTTTAGCATCCGAAAAATTATTCTCGTTCAGGAGGTTGGTGCCAATGTTGTTGATGGCAATGTAGTCATCAGGATTAATGAGCAAAGCCTGGTTATAGTATTTTACGGCTGTGAGAGCGTCTTTTTCTTTGGCAAATATATTTCCCATCATCAAGAGTGCAGAAGCATTCTTAGGGTCCCACTTTAGCGATTCGACAAGACAGTCAATAGCTTCGTCCTGTTTACCTTCATCAGAAAGCATCTGGCCCATAATGCGATGGTATTCCGAATTAGAGGGATTAGCTTCAATAAGTTTCAGAAGGATTGGTTTTGCTTCAGTGTATTTCTGTTTATTGCAAAGATTGACAACCTTCTGATAATCTTTTTCCTGGGAAAGGATCATAGAAGTGTCAACGTCGATGGTAATAATGCCATCACTAATAGTAACTTTAGGTTTAAAAGGTCCCTTTGTATAATAATCTTCGAACCATTCTTTCAGAGCTGTAAGGTCATTACTATCAGAAAGAGGAAAAAGCGTAAAAAGAAAGTCGTCTATTTTATGGATGATCTGCATTGCAAGCCAAGATGTTTATTATAAAGTATGCTACAAATATAATCAAGTTAGCCAAAGAAGAAAATTGAATGACAAGGATTATAATGCAGTTTGAATTAAAAGGCTTGCAATCAGAATAATAGAATGAAAGACAAGCTTAAATATACCAGGGTTAATAAAAGAAGAATTCGTTTCCGGACTTAAAAATATTAAGAGCAAATATATCCAAAATTCAACTGTATCAATAGCCTGATTGAATATAAAATATTATATACAATAAATGCTGGATTGCATGAATTGTATTTATTATATTTTATCGCCAAAACAATAAATTGGAATAAATTATTGCATTATTTCTCAGGACATTTAAGGCAGGGTAAGTAGGGTAAGTACTTTTTGATAAAACATTTATGAAATTAATAAAAAAAACGCCTGGAAGCTAAGCCAGGCGTTTGTTTCAGAAGAAATAAATAAGAAAACAATGTTTTTGAAATTTTTCCTGCTGTGTTACTACTGGGACAGGACTTTCAGAGCAATAATTTTAAAAAGTCAAAAAAGTTTTGGTGATTTTCTCTTACCCTACTTACCCTTATAAAGTAAAGTCAAAGAGCGTAAATAAAAGAACTTTGACTGAATTGTGATTTGAGACAGGAATATGAACTAATTGCATTTTGTAAAAACAAAAAGTTAGATTTAATTTTTATTCTGTTTGGAAAGGAATTTCAACATTTATCTTGTTATTTGGCAATTTTTCAGGTGTATTATTTGATTCCTCAGAAACGAAAATCTGCTCCGGATTTTCCTTGTTAAGCCGGTCAATTAATTCCCACTCAAGTTCCCTGACCATATAGGTATAAACCTGATTTTTCTTCAAACGGATAAAACCATGTTTCCGCAGTGCTTTGCCAAGTTTAACAATAGTGCCATCGGTAACATTAATTTTAGCTTTATCAGCAAGCTTTGCCGCGATTTGCGAAGCATTCAAGTACGATGGTCTTGAAAAGGATGGAGATCCATCAGCTTCAAGCTTAACCGGCTCAAACCAGGTTAAGAGTAATTCTTCTTCAGGAGAATGCAATTGATATTGTTCGTTGTTGGTATTTATAGCATCGATTTCTTCGCCATTGAACCAAAAGCGAAAGCCAGAAATGAAAAGGTGCAAAGCCTGAGCAAAAACATCATCCAAAGAAACTTTGTGTTCGTATTTTATGCCAGTGACCTCAAATGAAAGGAAACGCCGGGAACCTGTTGTGTCGTTAAGGAATTGAACCGTATTAACACTACCGGCAAAGCTGGCGATACGCGGAAGGGTTTCGTTGGTGTGGCCATAGGCCCGGCGAATGCGAATGTGTGTCTTTGTAATCAATTCTTTCAAGCTGCCGATTTCTGTACGGTTCAGATTTTCAAGCTCATCGAGGTTGATAAGCATACATTCGGAAAGGTGGATCAGCGTATCTTTATTGTTGGGATTGATGGTTCCTGAGAAAAGGTATTGCTTCAACTCCTTTGGTACCAGGTTCTCCATCCAGGTTGTTTTGCCGATACCCTGTTTACCAGAAAAGACAATCACTGTTTGGTTGATGATCTTTTCATCCAGGACACAACCAACCATTGCAACCAACCATTTCTTAAAGCATGTGTGCCAGAGATCCTGGTGAGTAGTTGTAATGGTATCAGCAAGTTGCGCTATATAATCCGTTTGCTCATCCCAGGCAGGAAGACTTTCGAAGTAGGTTGAAAATGGATTATAGAGCTCGCAGAAGTCGGAATAGAGCAAATTCCGTAAGCCACCCATGTTGGTTCTGACCTTGTTTTTAAGCAGTTCACGGAGCATTGAGTTCTCAATGTAGTCGTTCATCTGGTGCCAGACTTTTTTAGTTAGAAATCGATATTCCAGCCGACCGGTAATTGTGTTATTGCGGAAGCGGTATTTGCTTAGCAAGAAATTTTCAACACGGTCGATGGCTGGGATACGTTTTTTAGGCTCTTCGTCTTCTTCGGTCTCGTCATTCTGCTCCTTCGCTTCAGAGCGAGGTTTTGACTCAGCTTCATGCTTTTTAGCATGTTCAGAAGTGTTTTTGTAGGCGCTGTTTACAGCTGCCATGACTTCTTTTTCATTATAATTATAATCTGCCAGGATAAAGCCGAGAGCCGCTGAAAACGGGACTCCACTCCTATTCAGATTGCATGCAAGCTGATGGACAAAGTTGTTTCGGTTGCCTGAAACAAAAGTTTCTTTGTGTTCGGTAAGCTTGATGGAGTCTTGGTAGATTTTGAGGAAATCCTGTTGGGGAATTGCAAGTTTTTTACTCTCACCTTCCGGCTTCTTCTCCCGAGGGAGAGAAAGTGACTCTTCGATCATGATCTGACTAGGTTCAGAATTTTGAAATACCTGGGAATTAGTGTTGTGGAAAAGATCCGGATCGAGAGACATAAAGCAGAGCCTGGTGAAGTC
This sequence comes from uncultured Bacteroidales bacterium, assembly GCA_903879715.1. Taxonomy (GTDB): domain Bacteria; phylum Bacteroidota; class Bacteroidia; order Bacteroidales; family UBA4417; genus UBA4417. The sequence goes on along the minus strand of CAIRMR010000019.1, from coordinate 5,535 downwards.
CTTCCCGGATTTGTCGATAGACAAACCGGTAAGTTGTTCGTAATATGCCTGGACTTTCAGGAAGGTATCTTTGTGAGTAGAGGCCGTTGCCTGTGTTTGAACAAATACTTTAAGTCCATTACCTGAAGGGCTTATAAATAATGCCATTGTATGTGGATCATCCATGGATGATTCACGGCATTTTTTAAGCTGCTCCTGGGAAAGCTTATCGAAATCCAGGACAATAATACCGGAGTATTTTATTAGCGTATCCTGGTTACGGCCACCTTCGAACTGGCCTGAGGGTGTGAAAGCAGGAAGCCCTTTCTTGGCTTTCTCATACGATTCGAGTTTTTGTTCCTGAAGGCATTTCCGGATGTAAGTAACCGGTCCACGGTACTTGCCGGTTTTGATGTCATTGAGAATATCGGCGAAAGGTTTATTCTCAATGATGGTAGTGAAATTTTGAAATATGGAGAGGTTCATTGGATGGCGGATTTGCGATTTAGGATGTCGGATTAATAGTAATTGGATCAGTATGAATTACTAAAAACCAGATTCACCCGAGTAGCATGCCGTTAGGCTTGCTGCCCGGGCGTTTATCTGATTTTAAAATCTGAGAATCGAAAATAGCCGCTCATCTTTTAGCAGGATTCTTCATGAACCTGCTTTTGATCCGGGCAACGCTTTTATTAGCAAAAGCGTCATTGTAATGTCTCTTGAGAAACATTTCAATGTCTTCCTGGGTGTAATAAATCTTAGCTCCGACCTGTGAGAAGGAGATTTTGCCCTGGTCACGCCAGCGCTGTGCGGTACGAGAGGCGATTTTCATCGTGGAAATGAAATCATCGTTGTCGATGATCAGATCCCTGATGTTTTTGGATGAGGGTTGCAAACGAAGATTGATTTCTTCGATTTTTTCCAGAAGTTTCTGGTACTGTTCGGGTGTCATGAAAATTGCTTCCATAGCTTTGTTATTAAAAGTTTAGGAAGCAAAAGAATATACAAAAAATCAGTTATACTGTTACAAAACAGTTAGGCTAACTCGAATTATTGTAAGAATAATAATGCCAATAAGTTATGAGGGGTTCACTTTTTGCTTTTGTAAAAAACCGTATAACTTTTGATTTTTAGAGTAAAAGTTATACGATTTCAATCTAACTTTTTAATTAGAATACAAAAATAACAACTGATATCAATATAAAATAAGAGTTAATGTATCATTTATATTACTGAATACCAATACTATAACTTAAACATTAAAGTGGGATCAAAAAGTTAGATTATTTTATCTAACAGTTAGATATTCAAGCCGTCAAGATCGATTTCGTCACCTTTTTTAGGCCGGCCATATAGATTTGTAGGGCTAAGATAGGTTTTAACTGTGGCCAAATTAAATGAAGTGCCATCCGGTTCACAAAGTGTATTACAGATATAATCTGCAGTTTGCTTGATTGTCCAATCAAGATAAGGCTTGCCGTCCTTTCCTTTTGTTTGCCTTAATTGTACAAATGCATAACAGATGGTCTTCAAATCGGCATTAACAGGATTCCTAACTGTCTGGCCGGGATTAGTTTGTTTCTGGGCTTCAATTTGTTGTAACAATTTATCTTCATTCAGGAGATGTTCAATTAAGACCTTGCACTGAACATCAAATTTTTTAATCTGTGTATTTTCATACTCAGGTGTAAACAGAGAATAATCTTTGATCCTACCTGTCAGGTAGAGAATTTTTTCAGTCACTGTCTCCAGGGTATCAATATGAGCCTGGTCTGTATCAAAACAAAATACTTGTTCATCATCATAAGCGTTCAGTTTTTTTCGTGTCTTTTTTTGTTTAGGCAGGTCTTCTTTCTTAGTTTGGAATAACTCCCTACGAAGGTTGATCTGAGAAGTGAACATGAATTTTCTTTGCACCAGGAGTTTGGTATCAAATAACTCTAAATTTTCTTTGATCAGCTGCTTTAAACAAGTTAACCAGGAAACAGCATCCTTATGGAGATTACATTGGTATCTGAAAAAAGGATCTATCTCAGAAAATTCAATAGTATAAATTTTATGGAATAAACTGAAGCAATAAGCTTCCTCCGATCTTTCGCCAACTACGACAATATCAAATTCACTGGAATCAGCCAGATCTGGGAGTACGGTGATGTACTCCGGAAAAGGGACAGTTTTGATATTGGCGCGACGTAAGTCCATATAGTTGTAGTGAAATCGTTAAAAGTCTTTGTTCAATAAAGGACATGATTTGTATTTTACAGTTTTATTAAAGAATAGAGTTTCCAATATATGTAAAGTAATTGAAAAACACGCATCTACAACTCGCGGACGAAAAAATTGTTAGTAACGTAAAAGTAAAAAGAAGACAGTAAAGGTCTAACATGGACAGCAATAAAAAGATATCAACAGCGACCTGTTACAAAAAAATGCTCAGGAGTCGTATTTTTGGTATAGCACTGAAAAGAAAAGAATCAATTTAAATTTGGAGCAGGAGGCTGCCGTTTTGTTTTTGTTATTGCAGCCTTAGGCTTTGGTTTTGTTTTCGCTTTTACAGCCTTGGGCTTAGGTTGTGCTTTTGCTCTTGCAGTCTTAGGTTTTGGTTCAGGTTTCTTAATATTGAAAACCTGCATTGCCTTGTTGAGTTCTTCATTTATAATCTTCGCATAGATCTGAGTTTCGGAAATATCGGCATGGCCGAGAATCTTTGAAACCTTGTCGATACTAATACCTTTTGTAAGTGCCCTGGTTGCCCAGGTATGGCGACTGATATGGAAACTCACGTGCTTGGTTAGCTTGACTTTCTTGGCAATAAGATCAACATTCTTATTGATATAAGCGGTTGCGCGGGAAATTTCCAAATCCACTTCATAAGGATCATCCCTTTTCATATCTGCCGGAAGCATGGGGAAAATAAAATCAGTTGGATTAGGATCGGCAGGACGATATTTTGCAACAATCTCCTTTGCTCTGTCAGGAAGCATAAATGATAATTGTGTCTTCGTTTTTTTTACAGCAACATGGATATTTTCACCATCATAATTATCCCAGGTGAGCTGGAGAACATCTGAAACACGAAGACCACCAGCATAAGCAGAAAAGACAAACATATCTTTGTGTAGGTCCATCCTGGTACCAGGTGTCACTTCTGCTTTTTCAAATTTCTCCAATTCATCCTCAGTCAGATACTCCCGGTGCGTCTTTTCTGTTTTAAGCTTGTACTTATTGAATGGGATGTCCTTATGCTGGATCAGATCCTGGGCATAAGCATCATTGAAAAGCTTCCGGATGAACTTCATGTTCATATGGATGGTATTGACCTTATTGAATAATTTTTCCTGGCAATGGATCTCGTATCTTTTCAGGAATTCGATATCGATATCCTGAAAATATATGTTCTGATACTTAGTGAATACCCTTAGCTTTTCAATAATTGCCCTATTCTTATCATAAGATCCGATCTGGCCGGCTCGTCTGTATTCTTCACAGGCTTTATCGGCGTAGGAGAAAAAATCGACTGGCTGATATCCCATCACTGCATTTTTGATCTGCCTGGTTGAAGCATTTTTGTTGAATGTGTCCTGCTCAATAGAATTGTCCCTCAGTTCGGTCTGCCGATGATCAATCATTTGGTTCAACCTTTCGGAATTTTTGACTTTCGTAAAAACTCTTAGATTATCTTTGTCCCATTGAGCTGGAAGGAGCCAGATGCCTGTAGAGATGACAATTGACTTCCTATTTTTAATAATTCGGAAGCTAACAGGTGATTCGCCTTTTGAGTTTTTCTTACTTTCGCGTAGAAATAATTTGATTGTTGTCATAACCCATGTCTTTAAGCCTTACAAATATAAGCATTTCAGTTGGATTTGGGTCCAACAATGGGTCCAACAATGATGTATTTTTTAAGCTTTTGTTGTAATTTTTTGGCGAAGATAAAAACATAAACAGTTGATATACAGATTATTGACTGACAAGCAAAGACTAAATGTGACACGGGGAGAATCCCAAGCGGATCACCTTTAACTCATTGATAATGAGGTAGTTACAAATAAAATATAAACATAAGGCTCTGTATTACAGGGCCTTATGTTTTTATCAAATATACGAAATAAATATTTGTAATCAACTGTCCAATATTTAGATAAATAATTCATAATTTACTGAATTACAATATAATATATTTAGTATTTAGCACAAAATGATCATTGAAATGAACTTTTTTATTTTCTGCTATTATTTTTTGTGACCTGCAAAACGCCTGCTAAGCCCAATTATCTTAATAGTATAGCATTGGTATAACACATGATAAAATATTAAAATTGCTAGACTAAAATAAGATTTTAGTTAAAATAAATTTGAAGTTTTCTGATAAATGATCATTTTATGTTTAAGTATATCAGTATTTTACAATAATATTCATTTTATATCATATCAAATTGTTTCACATTCTTGATTTTATAGTTATCTTTATTATGTCTTTATTCCTTTATTATGTCTTTATTCCCATCCTGATACATTTTAGAAAAAATGGGTATAGTATTAATAAAACAGGAAAAAGGAATCTTTATATATTTATAGATATGGCTCATATTGGAAAACAATTTGCTGTTAAAGGTTTAAACAAGAGTGGCGAAGGCTTAATTCAGATTTATATCAACTTCACTCGGACCTGCAGGAAAGTTATTTCCACTGGTGTTTATGTTGAACCTAAATATTGGGATTCACAGAAGTCCACTATAATAAAGCACCCACTAGCTTTAAAGTATAACTTTCTAATAGATAACATGAAACTTTCTATATTAAAACTGGAAAATGATTCTAAAGATTTAAACATTGATTTTACTGCTGAATTAATAGATGATCATCTGAATACAGGAATTCCATTCAAAGTATTTAATGAGTATTATAAGAAGGAACTTGATAATACTGTTTCAGACCCAGGAACATACAAAGATCAATTAAAGACATTACAACATTTTAATTCCTTTAATCCCAAAATCCGGTTTTTAGATCTAAACTTAAAATTGATCAAAGAATTTGACAAATACCTACATGATTTAGGCCATGCACAAGTAACAATCAATTGCCATCATAAGAACATTAAAAAATACATTAACCTCTCTATTAAAATGGGGTATTATCCAATAGACATTAGCAAACACCCATATTTAGGTTTTAAATTACCAAATACTAAATCCGATAGACCTTTTCTGTCATATGAGCAGATAATGGCTATTTATCTTGCCCAATATCCTACCTTTCGACTGCGAAGAGTAGCAGATAGATTTGTCTTTGCTTGTTGTACTGGAATAAAAGTAAGTGATCTAAGTCGGGTTACCCCAGATAAATTTGATGGGAAAATGCTTAAAATGGAACCTAATAAGTTCACTAAAACATCCGGATGTGCAGTAATACTATAATACTCCCCCAAAATCGGACAGCTAGTTAAGATATAAAGTATTAACTTTAAAAATTTACTAGCATGTCAACAACCAGAAGAAAATTCAGTAAAGAGTTTAAGGCCAAAGTGGTACTGGAAGCTCTAAAAGAGAGGGA
>CAIRMR010000018.1 GCA_903879715.1 uncultured Bacteroidales bacterium | reverse complement strand
TACCACATTGCGGCTTAAAACCAGAATAACTTTTTTTGACCTTGTTAAGGAGGTCAAAAAGTTATTTCCGGTTTTGTCCGAGAAACAAAACATATCTTAACTTTGACTTAAAGCTGTCCTAAGATTGGGGAGTACTGTATTCCCCCATCTATTACTTCCTTTGTTGGATTTTTAAGAATAAGATTCAGATGGTCGTGCAACCCGAACCCGTTTTTACTGAATACGCTGATAGCATTATTTTCCCATACCCTGTAATTGCGGAATTGCGTAAATATTGTCTTTTTGCCTGTTGTTTTATTGAGCGCTTTCAGCAACAGGTCTATAATTTCAGGATTGTCATCCTTTGCTATTGGCCCGCCCTGGATAATGCATCGTTTAAACAGTTTCGATACCAGGAAATCGCCTTCGGAAATAGTTACAGCCAGTAAAACACCTACAATGGCTTCTTTATCATTGTATAAAAGGAAATAATACGGATCGAAGTTTTTTAATAAAGAGTATAAATTGTAAAAATCCGGCGACTGAAATAGTGTATTATGCGGATGCTAAGCCAGGAACTCATTAATAACAAGTTCCTGAGTTGTTGTCAGTATAGTCTTCTGAATTTGAATATGCATTGTTGAAGAGAAAATCCTAACACAAAAAAAGAGTTATTAAAACTCCTTTTTTATTTAAATAAATATGCAGATTTGTCCGTTATCAGATTTAAAACCCCATCCCAAATCCTACCATCAAAGTATTCGTATTCCCATGAAGATATTGTGGCGTGTACAAGTCTTCATAATATTGGGCCAATTTCCCATCCACATCATAGCCAGAAATACTGCTGTACGAATATTCGGCAAATACCCGTATATTGGTAAAAGGAAGCATTTCAGCCCTCAGACTAATAGTATTATTTGTCCATGTTTTTTCCTTCAATACAGGATATTCATCAACACGTACAGTACCCGTAACATCATACTGATCCTCATTTCCATGCACAGCTAAAAGATAGCTGGCCTTTAGCTGCAAGGTACGCCAGGGTGAATACCGTACAACGGCATAAAAGTCCTGGGAATTGTCTCTCAGATAATGTCCCAGGTTGTAAAGGTTGCTTTCATAAGTCGTGGCAGGAATCCTGTGTTTGTAGGTTAAGGGTGTTGTGCGTGTGACTTCGGTTGCGAAGGAAAGGTCTTTAACCGGCCAGCCTGTTACCGAGAAGCCTCCTTTATAACTGACAAAATTGGTGCGTTTTGGATCAGTAACCCGCTCACTGTTAAATTCATCAACAAAAATGGAAACAAAAAGATGTACGTGCTTAATCTGCCTTGAGCTTATATTAAAAAACACCTGTGAGTTTGAATTTTCAATGCCGCTGTTGAGTGTATGGTCCACCGATTTGTAAAAAAGAAAGGGGACCAGGTAGGCAGGCTGTACCGGAACATCACTGTAAATAATTGAGTTTCCTATGGATACATTAAACCTTTTAAAGGGTTTAAACGTGTACATATTGGATGCGATATATTTCTGACGGTAAACAGCCCTGTACCCATTGGAAGTAGAATAAGAATTTGCGCTGTCGATTACCTGCGATACCAGCCAGCCATGGAAATACTCAAACTCCAGCCATTTCACCGGCTCCAGGTGAAGCTTTATCATGGCAAACGATGGCGTATGCCCGGAGAGTATATTGCTGCCGTTGTTGGCGTCACCCCATTGCAGGTGATCTTTAATAATGCCGAAATTCCCCCATTTCCAGGTATAGGTAAGTCCTCCCCGCATCTCGCTGTAATCGGCAACTTCTTTTATGTGGCCCCCTGATTCCTGCGTAAAATAGGTTGGACGGGCCAGGGGTTCAAAACTATTGTGGTTATCGCGCAGGCTGGCATAACCGCTCCAGCTGCTGCCGACATAGGCAATCCCTTCGAGCCCGCCATAGCTTTGATAGAATTTCTCGTTGGTACTGCTGAAATACCGTATGCCATATACCGGGCGGATAACAGCGCGGAACAGCGGATCGCGCCAGGTAACTTCCGGTGGAAGCAGGTGAACAGAAAGGGTACTGTCTTTTTTATAAAGTGTAGCTTTCCCTGTTTTTAAATGACCGGCTTCCAATGCGTATTCCTGCATAAACACCTGCAATCGTGCCTGTTGTGGTTGGCTCAGCTGATCTTTTTGCTCATCTGCCAGGGTAAGCCATTTTGCTATCTTCTCGCGGCTGTATGGTTTTATAGCTGTATTTGCGTCAATGATCTGAAGCGATGCCAGGTCATCGATAAAAGTGTATATATTTTCATCGCTGATATGCTGGTATGCCGTCTGCGCGTAAACAGTGCAGGAGGGAAGCAGTATTAAGAGCAGAATTATAGTTTTCAGTATTTTCATTAATGTTTTTTTTGTTTCATCCAGATCATACGGAAATCTGTTACACAGATTCTCCAACTCACTCATTTTTCTCTATCCATATAACCCTCAGTCCTTCAGGCTATCTTACGCTCCATCCCTAAGTCCCTTAGTTTAATAAAGAAAACAAAAGAACCTAACATGATTCCAATAACATTTGAAGTAAGATCACTGATAGTAAATGATTTAGCAGGAATGAAAAGTTGAATTAATTCCACACAAGACGCAATACATAAACCTATTAATATCCAAAAGAAAACCTGCTTCAGTGATGAATAATAATTTACTCCTTTAATTAATCTAACCAGTAAAAAAAACGGAAAAAAAATAAAAATGTGAAGCAGATGATCAGATCTGACACCTGCTATTAATATCAGATTTAAATCCAGCGATGTATTGTTAATGGGCGCAAAAGTCATGATGAAGAAAATCAGAAAGTATATGAAAAGAAACCTTTTTGTTGTATTTCGTGATACATTCATAATATTTAGTATTATGTTTAATGACTATAAATATAATTTCCAGGTACATGTATTTTAACAATATTTCTTGCCTCCGACTATTAGATACTTTCTAAGAAACATAAAAATTCAATTCAAAGTTTCGCTTTATCTTCTGAAGTGGATTATGTCTGGATTATTTCATGCAGGTTTCAATATTTTACGCGAAAATATGCATTTAAAATTGCATCATTTGTAATGCATCTGATTAGTATTTTTATATAAAGTGAACATAAATCAGAATATGTTTTTTATACTAACAAAAGTTTTCTCTTGTTATTGTTACTATAAACCAATAAATAGACTGTTATTGAATTCTATTTGTTGAAGAACAGCTTATTTTTTCATTTTTATCAACAGATATTTAATCTGGTTCTTCAAGTTTTGAAGCATCATTTCCATTGTCCATTCATATATGCCATCATGCCAACGCTGCGGGTGAAATGTAAACATAACCTGGTAGGGTAAAAGGCTTATATTTTTAATGATATCCGAAGTAGACCTGAAATTAAAATTAAAAGGGCTCACCACCTTATCGCGCACACTCACTTTATCCCCGTTCCAGCGGCGGCCGGTATCGGTAAGGTAAGCCACTTTACTGAAATCAATATCATAATACGGCTCGCCTAGCAATCCCAGCTGTTTATAATCATACTTCTTCCAGATATCTTTATTATCATACTTCGATCTCGGACTTCCATGCATGCAAATAGTTTCAACCGGCACAATCTTCCTGAACATCTCCAGGTTCCTGCAAAACTCCACATACGCAGCATCAATAAGCTTCTCAGCACCCCACTGTTCACTCTTGTCACCCTGAGCGGAGTCGAAGGGCACTATTAACTGTTCACTATTTAGATCCATCGTCTCATAATGATACCCCACCTCGTGCCCCATTGCCGCAATTTTTCGGATTACTTCCTCATCATAACTCTCCGACACTACCCTGAAATAGTACGATCCTTTAATCCCCAGCCCATGCTGTATTTCCGCAAACCTCAATGAATTTTCCTTACGGGCATCTACATCGTGGCGAAGTACAATGGCTTTTTCTGCCGGTGCTTTCAGAAACTCAACAAAGGTCTGAAAAGCATATCCCTGCTCTCTTAAAGCAGAAAGAAGAGTGGTATATGCGTTTATTGTAAAATCAATCATTGAGTATAATAAATTTATTTTCAGGAAGAAAATTTCACGCAGATTGCGCAGATTTAAGCGCACCTGCCTGGCGGCAGACAGGGATCAACGCGGATTTATTTTTTTTCTCTGCGTCATCAGCGTGAACACCTTTCTCTACGCCATCTGCTTGATCTCCTTATCTGCGACATCAACATGAACTCCATTATCTGCACCATCAGGGTGAACCCTTTCTACCCCCAGCTCATCCATCCAGGTATAATAAATCTGTTTTCTTTTTTACAACCTAAGCCTAAAAGTAAAAAGCTTCTTATATTTGCTTCTTAAAACGTTCAGATATGAAAAATAGTTTAAAAATTCTAGCCTGGGTAAGTGGCAGTGTTGGCATTATTATGATGCTTCTCGGTAGTATTGCTGTTATAAATGGCGACCATTTCCTGGGGCATTTCTGGTCCAACTATTTTTACCCGGCTTATAATTTTATTCTGCTTGGTATCTTTTTGTTCCTTGCAGCTATAGTTCAGAAGGGAAAGGAGTAGAGGAGAGAATGGGCGATGGAGCGAGGGGGCGAAGTAGCGATGTAGTGGGGGAGGGCTAAAATGCTCAGCTTTCATTTATTTCCCATTTACGCAGAATACTTTCTTTATGTTCCTGATTTTCTCAAGCAGACAATAAGGATAAGTGATTTTATAATTTAATTTGGCGGGAAGATTTAATTCGCTTTATACTTGAATGTGAATGGAGAATTCGTAAGACATCCACATTTACTGGTGTAATTCTATAAATAATTAAGTAGGACCCTATAATAATATTGCGATAAGTTTTGTTTTTTGTTGGCAGGTGCCTGCATTCAGCATGAAGCAAAAACAAGTTATCCAAACTCATTACTCTGCTGTAAATATCTGCTATAAAACTTTTAGCTGCATTTGTCCCGAAAACTTCTTCTCCATGTTTATAAAGGGAGATAATGTCAATATCGAATTGTTCGGAAATCCTTACTTCTTTTCTCTCGATTTCAACCATATCTCAAAGTTTTCCATCGATTCCTGAACAGAATGAAATGATCCCATCTCAGCATTTTGTATGCCTTCTTTAAATTCCGCATGACTAAGAGATTTACCAGGCAAAATCCAACTTTTCGATTCCTGTTTTTTCTCTTTTGTTTTTATCGACTTCATACTTAGTGTTTTATCACAATCGATTGCAAAGATAGTATAATTAGAGGCTCAAAAATGTATAGAATTGTTACAAAAGAAATATTTCCCGCACCATTACCTGTGTTTCTTTATGAATTCCTCATAGCTAACAGTTTCACCCTTTTCAATTTCTAAAATTCCTTCCATTATCTCATCTTTCTGCTCCTGAGGTATCGTATTCCAGAAATCCGTATCTTTTGATTTAGAGAAGATACGCGTAACAGATGCTAAAATGCCAGGATTGTCTGTATCCGGAATCATTCTGACAAGTTCCGGTTTTTCAGCTTGTATATTCATGGCTTTCTTTTGTTATGCAAAATTAATTGATTTTTACATAATAAATGTGTGCTGATTGAAGAGATATTCAACCTGCTTTTGTTTTACGTAGATTCGATCTCACTTTATACTTTTCCCTACGTGGGCATCTTTTTGATTTAAGAAGTGGTGGATTAAACCGATCAAGCCTGAATCCAGTGAAGATTATTTCACGCAGATAGCGCAGATTTTTTTCTTTCTGCGATATCAGCGTATTCCTTTTTTAGCGATATCAGCGTGATCCTTTTTTTTGTTTCGTACCGAAAAACTATTCACTTTTCATTATACACACTTTCGCTCCTTCACCTTTTCGCTCCATCGCCCCATCGCTCTATCGCCCCTTCGCTCCCTTGCATTTTCGCTCCCTCGCCCTTTCTTCCCTTCGCTTTAATAATTATTCAACAGAAAATCTTTAAGGTGCAGCTGTTCAATACCGTTATAATTACTTCCGGCATTATACTCATCCATAGTAACAACATATTTACGATAGTTGTCACTAATTTTAGCCAGATTGCCAAATTCACGGTTTATCGTGGTTTCATCTGACAACATATATGCTACCTGAACGTAGATGGTTTTTCCATCTTTTTGCGCAACAAAGTCAATTTCCGATTTCCCGATCTGCCCGACATATACACGAAATCCTGACCGGATCAGGTGTAGATAAACAGCATTCTCCATCACCTTATTAATATCTTTTATCCTATCGAATCCCCTGATACAATTTCTGATACCAATATCTTCGAAATAATATTTTTCGCCTACTTCAAATATTTTTAACCCGGCTATATCATAGCGTGTTACCTTATGAACAAAAAAGGCATTTGCTAAAGGCTTAAGGTAATTTAAAACGGCTTGTGTAGAAACAGACGCACGTTGCGACTTCATATATTTTGAAATGTTATTCGCCGAAAACAAATTCCCTGTATTATCAGCAAGAAATTCAATCAGATTTTCTAAAAATGCTATATTACGTATCCCTCCACGGGAAACCACATCTTTTAAAAGTATTGATGCGTATACATTGCGCAAATATTCAAATACTGAAAATTCGTCAAGGCCAATCACATTCAAATAGGGCATTCCTCCAACTGTCAGATATTTATTCAGACTTTGGGTAGAATTTTCCAATTTAAAAAAAGTTAAAAATTCATCGTATCCAAGCGAATGAATATTAAATTCAATATATCTTCCGGCAAGGTATGTTGCCAGTTCTCCCGACAGCATATTCGCATTGCTGCCACTGCAAAATATATCACAACAATTCTCAGCCAAAAGGCTTCTCAGGGCTTTTTCGAAATGTTCGATCTCTTGTATTTCATCAACGAAAAGGTAGTTTTTTGTACCGGGTTTCAAACTGCTTTTCACATAATCATACAATATAGTATCATTGGTAATATGGCCGAAAGGCTTCAATTCCTTATTGATATAAATGATATTGACTGATTGACCTGATTTTTTTATTTCCTCAATCAATTGAAAAAGGATATAACTCTTGCCAACTCTGCGCTGTCCGGAAATTACTTTAATGATCTCTTTGTCAATAAACGGTTTTATTCGTTCTGTATAAACAGGACGTGGAATAAAGGGTCTTGCTGTTAATAATTCGTCAATCATAAATGATGGGTAATTGCAATATTTGATATTTGTCAATTGTAATTGACAAAACTACAATATTTATTACAGGTATCAAACATAAAATACATAATACTTTTAAACACATATTTGACTCCAGAAGCCCTGACTTGCTTTGGGTGACTTGATCCGGCAATGATCCCCAACTTCCGCGCTTCAGCCTTCATCTTCTATCACTCAGCCTATTGGTTTTACTTACTGAGTTCGTGAGATCGCCGCGCTAAGTTCGATATTACTTTCATTCCTGGCTGTTCTTGCGAGTTGTCCTTACGAGTGTAACGAAGCTGAGCAAAGCAAAACGCAACAAAGCGTATGACCACTATTTATTACTCACTCCCTCGCCCCTCGCTCCATCCTCCCAAAAAGCACAACCATCCCAACCATCCCCACTACAACCCCCATCCAATTCGCAATCATATCATTTATATTATAACTCCTATACGTCAGAAAATACTGCACCCCCTCCGCTGCAGAAGCCATTAACAAACCATAAACAACCAGCATCAGTTTCTCATCCCATCTTACCGGGCGGAAAGTTACCAGGTAAAGAAAAGCCCATGGAATAAACAGTGTGGCATGAAGCAGATGATCCAGCCTGATTTTTATCACATGCACATCGGTAAGCGTTGTATTTGTTGTACTATTTAAAGGCAATACCGCCATAAGGATTAGAAAAATCAAGTATCCTCCAAATAGTAAACGGAGGTGTTTTGTTGTCAATAAATACTGGTATTTCCCGTAATTCATTATGCTCTCATTTTTGCCAGGAAAAGACTTTTAAATCCTGCACTAAATCTTTTCTTTTCATATTCCTATTTTCGCTTAGTCACCCTGTCGCTTAGTCGCCCCTTCGCTCCATCGCTCAGTCTCTTCGTCCCTCTGTCATCTAAACCTCTCCTCCCACTCCGGACTCTCCTTCATCACCTTAAAGCTCTCCGGCCAATTCTCAACAAACCATATCAAGAAAGACGTAGGGTCAATTTTATCCGCAATTAGTTTTTCTGACCTTAATTTAAATTGATATTTAATATTAGAATCAGACAATATTTCTTCAACTTTTTCAAATAGACCTACTGAAGTTGTAAAATTGAAGACGGTACCATATTTCTCTTGATCGTCGGTATAACACCGTCTGATTGTGCTTACATAAAACGAAGGAGTGCCCAATACCCCTGCTTCTGATGCCATCGTTGCCCCTTCGCCCACATAAATTGTGGCATTAGCCAACGCATTGTGCATATTTTCAAATGGAATATTTATGCGATATGATTCAAATTCAATAGGTAGTTTTCTTTCCCCTGAAATAAAGACACGCATTTTTTTTGAAAGTAAATGGACTAGCTGTCTTTTTACATCCAAATTAAATCCTTTCTGTCCACTATCATGAGTGGCTTCCCAGGATACAAATCTTACAATAGCATATGGTTCTCCGATTGATAAACCAAGGACAGAATAAATGTCGTTATTTGGTGTAAAGTATCTCGGTAACAGGTACATCAATTCGTGATACCCTTTATAGGTTATATGCTTCTCTCCTAATTTAACTGGTAAAACATCAGGAGATAATAAAGCATTACAAAATGGTAAGTACAGTTTTATTTGCTCCATATTGCCGGAATCTTCAACAGCAATGTGAGGTTTATGCAATAAAAATGCAGCGTAACCTGCATACATTGAGCCATGGCTTAAGAACATATCTGGTTTGAATTTTCTGGATTCTTTTAAAATGCGTAGGGTGAAAATAAATATCCCTAATATTTTGTTTATTGTCCCTTTACGTTTATTTCCAATTCTTTTATAATTAAAACCATATTTATCAAGTAGAACAGTTTCATTTTCTCCTTCTCTTGCTGTAAAAAAAAACTTATGACCTTCTTTCTGCATAGCGAAGGCCATATTTTTAAATAAATGAACATGAGCAGGATGACCTATATCGATAAGGATATTCATAATTTCATTATTTGAGTTTAGCAATTATAGAAGTTCCTGCATAGACTTGTTGCCTTAGGTTTAGCAGAATTTCATAATTCGCAGGTAGAATTACATCCACCTGACTGCCGAACCGGATCATTCCGATCCACTCACCTTTTTTTATCTGTTGTTCTTGTTTAACATAAACATCTATTCTTTTTACAAGCCTCGACGCAATCTGAACAACGCCGATCTTTAACTTTTCATTTTCGATTACATAGGTGTTCCTTTCATTATCTACGAGGGCATCAGCTTCTTTAAGCGAAAGAAATTTGCCATGAAAATGCTCTGTTAGGATAACTTTCCCATCTATCGGCGAACAGTTCTTGTGTACATCAAAAGGCGTCATATTGATGCCTATCAGCCAGCAAGGGGTATCAAGCAGATCGGTTTTGGTAAGTTCGTTCAACTGGAAATACTTACCGTTTTTAACCGAAACCGGTACATCACCTGCTTCAATTTTTTTAATATAGATTACATTTCCGTCTGCCGGTGAAATGATTTCATTTTCCTTTGCGTTTATTTTCCTCACTGGTGTATGCCAAAACCTGATCATTGTATATGCAAATGCAAGTCCCGGCGTGAATGCAGGAATCAGAAAAATTGCGATTAGCAGAACATGGACATTTAATGAGTAGGCTAAAAATGCCAAAAGACTGACCGGTATAATTACCGCTATATTGTCAATATATAGAAATTTCAGGCTGATCCGTGTCTTTTTATGCAAATAGGCATAGAGCGCGGAGCTAAGTATTATTGTTTCGAGTATGAGTAAGGATTCTATCATAGTTATTTAACGTTTTACAAAAAGGTATGGAAGAAATAAAATATACATTATGGCTGGCAAAGGATCAGTAAGCGACCAAACAGCGCTTTCTTTCGGGGCTTTCATTGTTTGCCAGTAGTCTTTGAATTTCATGCGTTTGTGATAAATTTCATTAAGAACGATATAAATATCGGTAAAACGTTCGATCCAGCCAATACCAATCTGATCATTATGTTTTGTCTTCAATTCTTTCCCATCGAGGTAATCAACCATCTCTTTCAGGAAATTTATATCTAACTTATTGGCAATGGAATGCCATTTCCAGGCCCTTGGATTAATTTCAAGCATTTTGTACTCGCCGGTTTCCGGATCTTTCATAAATTCCACTTCCGACATTCCAAAATAATTAATTTCCTTAAGGAATTTTATGGCAAATTCTTCAAAAACAGGATCTGTCACAGTAACTGCAAAACAAGTTGAGTTTCCGAAATCCATTGGATTCTGCCTTATGCGGTTAGCGCTAAGGCTGCTATAAACTTTGCCATTTGCAGCAAATGAACCGAAAGAGTATAGCACTTTGGCTCCTCCTTTTAGGAATTCCTGGACAATCACTTCATTTGATGGTATAATTTTAATAATTCTTTCATAATTCATGATCAACGATTCTTTATCTTCACAATAAAGAACTTTCTTGCCGGTTACATGATGAAAAGTATGCATAACGGCAGGTTTAAGGATCACGGGATATTTTATCCTTTCAGCCAGCTCCCGTATTTCATCCATCGAAGCAGGAAAATTACTTTCAGGAATAGGTATTCCAATTTCCATTGCTTTCTGATACGTATAAATTTTGTTATAGCATATATCAACTACCTTGGGTTCAGGTATGGAAAGAAAGTAGAGTTTAGAGAGTTCTTTGTAATTCAGGCTTAAGAAATCAATAAGTGAATCGTTAGTTGCAAGCAGGAGGGTGTCTTTATCCCCTGCCAATTCAAGTAGCATCTGGAGTAATTGTTCCTTGTCACGAAATAAGTGAAAATGCTGACACGAATTCGAGAAACGGGCGATAGATGCTCTGTAATTGTTAAAAAGCCTGACTGATAAGTTGGCTTTCTTTGCTAAACGTGCCAATCCCAATGCCTGGATATGGTTTCCCAGTATAAATACGTTCTTTATCATCGGCTAATTAGGGTCTACTGAAAAACTCAAATGGTATTAGTTCATTTATAGGCATTTCGTTTGTCTCTCATCACAAATTATTGCAATTTTTAATCGTCCAAGAAAGTTCTGCGGCCATAAGTTTGTATCAAGATATTGAAACTTGGGATTCGATGCATATACTGAAAAACTTTCTGCCATTTTTACAAACAGCAAAAGGATACTCAACCCGGCCAACTTGACCAGGTTGAGCACCAATATGATGCTCGCAATCCACGTTTCGCTTGTTCCTTTCAGCCTTGCTCTGATCCGGTTTAACCCGTAACCATTCTTGGCTTGTCCGAACTTGCCCTCGATTGGATTTCTTTCTCCCGGACTTAGGTGGATTGACACTGCCGAAGGCCTCCCAAGGGGCTTGGCTAATAACCTGATGCCTTTCTCCTTCAATGCAGCCCTGTTTGCTCGGGTACAATATATCTGGTCTGCCAAAACTTCTTTCGGATAAAACCCAAATCGCTTTAGGTATCGTTCCACATAGTCCATCATATGACTGCCCTCGTTGAAAGCTTCCCAACTTAGCTCATCTAAAAAGGAAATACCATCAACCAATGAAAGATGGATCTTGGCCCCAAACTCAACTTTAGCCTGACTTTTACCCCGAACTATCGGCCTGACATGGGGTTGGTGGATGCTCACAATACGATGTTCAATACTATGAGTTCGGGTGTCAAACATCTGCTTTTGCTGTTCATAGAGCGTATGAATAACCAGCAGATATTTGTGCTCTTTGGGTTCAAGAGGAATTTGCTGATAGGTATCCAGCAAGTTGTCAATTGATCGTAGGTTACGGGCAAGAAACCTCAACTGGCTTCCCACAGCTTTGCGAATGATCTTTTTGGACTTGTTTTTCTTTTGAGCAGTTTGAAGATATTTTTTGCGGGCTACCTGCCGATAAGTCCGGGGCTTTCTTTTATGCAATTGTGGATTGTAGAGCTGGTCTATCAATTGTTCGGATTTTTCCCTTGCATCCGAAAGTAGGTCAAGGTCTGTAGGATAGGCTATGTCCTGCGGACATGCTGTGGCATCAAAAATCAGCCTTCCTTTATTTTCTGATTCCGAAGCATTATTGTCCGAAATGACTTTGCTTTCAGGTTTTGAAGGCTTGGTTTGCTGTGATTCAAATTTAGCCTTCAGGAATACTATTCTTTCGTTGATCGCATTTACCTGATCCATGCCAAGCCTCTTTCGAAAGTCCGTTAATAAGGACGGATCATACGGAGCTTCGTTGGTGAAGCTGGAGTATCCCAAGAAGTATTGCATGTAAATGTTCTCCGATATCTGATTCACCGTTTCCACATCATCCAGGTTGCACAAGTGTTTGATGATGATGGAGCCTATGACAATCCGTGGACTAATGGGGGGACGACCTGTTGAACTAATCCCAACCTGCTTGAGGTAAAGATTACAAACCTCATCCCAGGGAATCAAACCAGCCAGTACTACCCAGCGATTTTTAGGATTAAGCGATCGTTCGAACGGGGTCTCAAATCCAGCCAGTGTCATTTGACTTGGACTAACATATTTGGGGCTAGGTGCAACCTTTCTGCGGGCTTTGCTCATAAAACCGTGCATTTGTTTCATCAAATATAGCTATAATTTGCTATCGCACAGCTCCTTTGTAGTTTAACAGCAGACCCTAATTATTAATCAATATATTGTCTGAACCACAATTCCAGGTGAATCCATTTCCAGATTTCTTTAGAGCAATCTATTTTTTTATTTAAATGACTTTGGTAAAGTCTTTTTGCTTTCTCAGAGTCGATAATTCCTCTGCTTATTAGTGATTTAGATTTCAGAAGATCGTTTACTAATATTTGGAATTGTGGAGTACGGAACCATTCTGCCTGTGGATTGTCAAATCCAATTTTGTCTTTCCTGTTTCTGATTTTTTCCGGTAAGGTTCCTAACATCGCCTGCCTTAATATATGCTTGGTGGTTCCGTTACGGATTACATCACTTCCCGGCAGTGCCAGGGTCCGTTCAACCAGGCGGTAATCAAGAAAGGGAACCCGCGACTCCAGCGAGAACCACATTGAGTTTCGATCTTCCCATTTTAATAGATGCTCAAGCTTATATTCGAAATGATCCAAAAGAGCATCGTGCAGGCTTTTTGATGCATAAAGATTGCCTGCAATCGTGGTATGCTCTCCATGTTTTGATACGAAAGCAGGTTGAAGGTATCCTTTTTCTGAGACCCGGGTAAGCGTACGCAGCTTTTTAGGGAGTAAGAAATAAATAAACGTTTTTAATCCGAAAAGAGATTTATGATTTTTTAGATATGCTACTATTTCTCTAAAAAGTAAAATTGGTTTGCCATGAATTAAAAGATCTTTAAAGAACAGACCAAAAAAGTAGTGATAACCTGCCAACTCTTCATCTGCTCCTTGCCCATCAAGAGTTACAACTACACTCTTTTTAGCGAGTTCCATCACCTTGAATTGAATATAGGGTGAAGTGGAGGAAATGGGTTCGCCTTGCGCTTTAATAAATTGTAAGATGTCGTTATACAATGTTTCTGCGTTTGGAGTTACAAAGTACATGTTATCAAGCTGTTGTCGGTATTCATCAATAAATTCAGACTCGTCTCCATTTTGACCCTTTTCATAAACTGCTGAAAAAGTGTTCAGATCTTGTTTGTTGTAATCTTTCAATAGAATGGAAACAATACTTGAAGAATCCAGACCACCTGAAAGACATACCCCGACAGGAACATCACTTCGCAAACGTAATCCAATTGCTGAGCTGAAAAGCTCCTTGAACTCATCAGGAGATGCAAAGGGCTCTTTCAGATTGGCCTTTAGATCGTACCATTTTTCAATAGCAACCTTGTTCTTACTTATAGTTAATTGATGTCCATGCTGAAGCTTTTTTATACTGCTAAAAAAAGTTGCTTCAGTTTGATCGGTTCTGTTAAAAACCATAAAATCAAAGATGGATTGATAGTCTGGTTTTGGCTTTTCGTTCATAACAGCAAGAATAGGCTGTATTTCAGACGCGAAAATTAATCGGTTTTCATTAAGTAAATAATAGAATGGTTTTACCCCATACCGGTCACGAGATGCAAATATTGTATTTTCGACCTTGTTATAAATAACAAATGCCCACATTCCATTGAGGCGATGCAAAAAGGATTCACCCCATGTTAAGTATGCTTTTAGTAAAACCTCCGTATCGGTTTTTGTTCTAAAACTAACACCGGAGGCGATGAGCTCGTCTCTTAGCTCAATGTAGTTATAAATTTCACCATTAAAAACTATTACAGAATTCCTGTCGTCCGAAACCATGGGCTGGTGACCGGCAGATGTTAGATCGATAATACTTAGCCTGACGAATCCTAATGCTACCTGAGCATGTGAATAAATACCTTCATCATCGGGTCCCCGATGTTTCATGGTTTTCATCATGGGTTGAAGTAAATCAGCATTTGCTGATTTTTGTTTCAGTTCAATTATTCCGCAAATTCCGCACATAGTATTATTTGATAGGAAGCAGAATTAGGATAATCCCAGATTTTGGAATGATCATAATTCAGTATAAATATTTTCTAATTCAATCTCCTTTTTAAACAAATCAAGATTTTCCAATGCATATTGTTGGCCTGCAAGTCCAATATTTCTTCTGGTTTCCACATTCTGAATCAATGTAATCAATTCTTCAGTAAGTGACTTCACATCATGTTCTTTAACTAATATACCTGTTACATTATGTTCAATTATAAATGGAATACCTGCATGATAGGTAGTTATTACCGGAATTGCGGCTGACATAGCCTCTACAATGGTGCCAGGAATGCCTTCCTTATCGCCATTGGGCGCAATAACACTAGGGTGCACAAACACATCGGCGCTGTGATATTCATTTATCATTTCGGTGCCACCATAAGTGATCGCACCCACAAACTGAACATATTCAGTTAATTTATGTTTATTAACAAATTCTTTTAATTCCTTTTCAAGTTCACCAGTACCTACTATTTTTAAACGAAAACTAGTTACACCTTGATTAACTATCTCTGCAATGCTTTTAAGCAGAAAAAGTTGCCCCTTTTGAGGTACAAGGCTGCAAAGATTCAGTATTGTAATTTTAGCTTTTTCAGTAAATTGTTTGTTGTCAGAGTAAAATTTATTTACATCTGTGCCATAGTAGTGAACTATAATTTTTTCTTCAGGGCATCCTGCTTTTATTAAATCGGTCTTCATATCAGGACTCATTGCCAACACTTTGGTAATGTGATTAAAGACCCTGTTTTTCAGATATACTTTTCCATATCCTAAAAACCTGTTAGGAAAGGAGGAACAATCATATCCATAGAAAGAAACAACTGAAGGTATCGTCAATCGTTTAAGCAGAGGGGCATAAGCCCCGCAATCAGTACCGTAATGAAAATGGCAAATTGATATCTTATGCTGCTCTATATAGTTCAATATTTGATTTATCTGGCGTTCCGAAATTGTTTTAATTGTTTTATATCGAAGTTTTTCTGTTTTTGATTCCCCGTAACTGATATCCAGAAATTGAAATTCATTTAAATTAAATGCTGCAAATCCACCGTCAAAAGGTATTGAACGCTTCTCCCTGAATACAATAAACGGATTGAAATCAACATGATGACTTATCTGGTTATTGATAAATGAAGCCTTAAGTTGCGAGTCTTTTCTTACAAAGTGTAAAACATTGTGCATTATAAACTATTGTTTTAACCAGATTGCTATACTAAGTAATTGGTTGAAAGATTTATTATACTTTTCACTATTATATTTTTTAAGAGCCAAAATTGTTTTTTGGGAATCTAGAAATTCACTTGATAAGAAATCTAAATTTTGAATTAAATACAGGTAGAGAATCTTACTCCAACCAGGTGAATCAAATTCCGGATCTGAACGTTTACGGTTAAACCGACGTTTATAAAAAATAAGTGGAATTAGCAACCGACGAATATCTGTTGTATATGCAGGCGGATATCCTCTGTCAACTGGAATTTCTGCAATTGCTTTACTGAAATGACTAATTATCAATGTTTGTAATTTCCTATTCTGTCTTCTTAAAAGAGGAGAATCTTTAAATGCATTTTGAAAGACCAGAATATGTTCAGTTGAAAACAAGTATTTCATTACATCAAAATCGTAGAATGGAGAAAGATTTTCATTATAGTATCTTTCCAGGTGCATTTGGTTCCCATAAAATTGGTGGAATCCCATAGTTATAAAATCTTTCAGATAATATAACCAGTCATATTTTTCTTTTTTCCATTCAACTACAAGCTTCCTGCGTGCTTCTATGTTGTTATTGACCTTTTCAATTATAAGTTTGTTATTTATAATTTCATCATTAATGAATTCTTTTAGCCCTTTTTCTAACAACAATTTATTGATATCAAAATTTGAGCCTGTATAAATGATATCATAATATGTGTCGTTAATGTAATCTGTTTTTAGATGAACCGGGGCAAAAATCTCTCCACCTATCAAGCCAGTAATATTGTAACGGGCATGTTCAGTAAGTTTATGCATCGCATAAATATAATTGGCCCGTTCAAAATTGGATATCCCATCGGAGAAGTTTATAACGTCCAGAGCACATTGGCTATAATTCTGCTCAAATTCACCATCTAAATAAATGGGTTCATAATCCAGTTTAAGTTTGCTGGCAACAAGTAATGGTACTTTTGTGTTCTCCCCGCCTTCTTTTCCAAAACTGTATGAATGGAACTTTTTTTTATGATTTAATAAAACAGCAATGTTTGTCCGGCCATCGA
This sequence comes from uncultured Bacteroidales bacterium, assembly GCA_903879715.1. Lineage (GTDB taxonomy): Bacteria > Bacteroidota > Bacteroidia > Bacteroidales > UBA4417 > UBA4417. The sequence continues at coordinate 5,881 of CAIRMR010000018.1, read as the reverse complement.
ATCCGCCTGTAAGTGATGCATTAATTTCAGGAGCCACACTTGCGCGCAGTAAAACTGATATTTCAAATATATCCAGAAACGTTTTTTTATCAAATTTGCTAAGAGGTTGCTTTGTGTTAAAAAGCTCATCTACAATGCTATTGTTATCTTTTTTGATCCGACCGTTATTAGTTCGGAGCAAAGCTCCTTCTTCGAGCATATATACTTCTTCAAGGTAGGTTTCAAGTCCAATTGGATAAGAAAATAGCAGTTTTTCAATAACTGCTGCATAATTAATATTCTTCGAAACCTGTTTGAAATCGTTAAGATTAGTTGAAATATAAAAGTTGTCTTTTTCGGATTTGTAGTATAGATATTTAAGCCCCAGTTGATCTTTTATCACCTGGACTGAATCATCTTTTTTGTTGTAGATTGTGATAATAAAATTTCCTTTTAATTTATCAATAAAAGCTTCATTATTCGAGGTAAACAGATTTAAAACTTCCTGAGCACTTACATTAGTATGATCTGATCCTATAGACAATTTAAAAAAGACTTTCCCAATTACGGCTATTACAAAATCCTCTGTCTCATAAAAATCATCATTCTCGCCTTTGTATCGCAATCCGCTTATTTTAATTTTTGGAGCGGTAAATGAAATGCTCTCGTGCAGCGCTTTCGAAAAACCATATTTGTTTTCCTGAGAGCAAGCAAAAGAGTTATTGTTGTTATTTGTTATTGCTATTTCAAACATTCTTACTATAAGTTACTGCTTTATGAATGAAATCCTGTTGAATTTCATTTACGAAAAGATTAATGTTACCTGCTATATGTGGTGTTAGAATCACATTTTTACATCTATACAAAGGACTATTTCCAGGTAATGGCTCCTGAATAAAAACATCAAGTGCTGCCCCTTTTAAGTTATTAGATGAAAGAGCCTGAATCAAAGCTTGTTCATCGATAATTTCACCACTACTTACATTAATTATGTATTTATTTTTTCCTAATTTTTGTATTACTATTTTGTCAATTATCTTAGTCGTTGATTCATTTAATGGAAGAGAAATAATTAAAATGTCAATTTTAGAAATAAAGTCAATCAGCATATCTGAGCTATAAAAAGCTGAAAGAAATTCAACATCATTAGGTTTTGATAAGTCACATCCGATAACCGCACATCCAATGTTTTTGAAATTCACAGCAATTACCTTACCCACTTTCCCTAATCCTAAAACTCCAATTTTACATTGAGTTATAGAAACAACAGAAAGTGGCAGAATATTACTTTGTTTCCACTTTTTACGGAAACGGTTTTCAAAAGTTTGATGGAGATTACGTGTCAGTATTATTGCCATAGACAGGCAATACTCTGCAATGGATTGTGCCGAAAAGGGTGGAGGTTGTTCGATGGTTAAATTAATCGGGATAGTTTTTCTATTTAGGAATTCTAAACCCAATAATGGGAAATAAACCATCTTTGCTATATTAACCTGATTAATCAAAAAATCCCCCAAGCCAAATATAAAACAGATATTTGCATCCTTGAAATGGCGGTAAACTTCAATTTTATTCTTACAGTAAACTACATCCCAATTTGCAACTTCAGGAATTTGACAATTAGTAAAAATTGAAATCCATTGATCAGCAGTAAAATAGTCATTAACAGCTATAGCTACCTTAATCTTTTTATCTAATTTCCAAGCAGGATTACTGGCCGAAACCAGGTAATTAATGATTAATTTTTTAATTTGCATCATGGTTTTTACGCAAGAATTTTTTATACAAGAACCAGGGTACTTTGAATAACTTCAATCCGAATCCTATTTCATAGAGTGCAGGTACAGGATCATTCCATGTAAAGTCAGGATAAACCTTTTTTCCGGATAAAGACCTGCGCCATTCCCGGAATGTTAACTCACCTTCTTTGCGATATTGGATAAAGGACCCAAAATCCATATAACGGTTTACCCATTTAATGTTTTTCTTGAAATCTGTAGCAGGTGCTGGATATTGACCGGTAACTTCAAGATAGTCCATTAGTGGAAAGTTCATTCCGCAAGCAGTTGCTAATGAATTTTGCTGCCAATACCGTGGATTTAGTTCAATTAATTTAAGTTTGCCGTCTCGTGAATCTAGTTTAAACTCTGCTGAACCAACCCCACGATAATTAATGTTTACTACAAGTTTGCGACCTTCATTTACTAATTCGGGGTAGTCGATACTTTCGACAACAGCTCCTACTCCAAAGCGAATGGGGTTTTGCCGGATCTTTCTTAGTGTAAATTCCAATAAAATTCTGCCATCAACTCCGATGTAGGTACAGTATTTAAAATGTTGTGTATCGGGTCCTGGGATTATTTCCTGGAGAATAATTTCGAGGCCTTTGTTTAGTAAAAGAGTTATTTTTTCTTTTAGTTCTGATGGATCATTTACTACAAATCCTTTTGTTGTACCTCCAATAAGTTTTCGCCAAATGTTGACATCCAATGCTTTAATAAAAACCGGGAATACTAATTCATTTAGCACCTTGTCAAGATCTGATGCTGAACTGATTTTATAAGTTGCCGGTAGTGAAATACCTGTATTACTTGCCAGTAAAAATTGTTTGTATTTATCCGAAATCTGATTGATAAGTTCTGGAGAGGGTAGATTGAATAAGTAGTAGGGTTTGAGTTCATCTGAAAATTTAGCGACAAAATTCAGGAAATCATCTGATGTGACGAACAGTGCGGGTTTATGTGTTTGCGATTTTGAAAAAACTATCAGATCCTCTAAAAGAGCCTCCTCATCTGAAATAGGGTGTGGACAAAGGTTTGCATTAATATAAGTTGAATAAAACCCTATATCTTTTTTGAAATCAAGCCCGTATACTTTTATCCCTTCTTTCCCAAGACTACGGCCAACGCCTAAACCTGTTTCAAACATTCCAAGTATCAAAGCAGCATTCTGATTATTAAAACTCATGGTAATTTATGTTTCTATATTCTGAATAAAGGTAATGGATTATTTTATGTTGGTATCTTCAGAATTTTTTGCCTTTATGCTTAACCAATTCGTATATTCTTTCATAGTAGTTATCCAGAGTTTCTTCCTGTTAGCATCAAGAAATCTATAAATTTCAGGAAGAATAACTTCAATATTTATATCTTCAAAAGAAGGATGAAACCATAAATTGCATACCTGATGGTTCTTTATGCATTTGTTAATTATTACTTTATACCTGCTTAAGTTATGCTTAATTGAAAATAGATTGTTGTAGCTGAGTTCCATAGTGGTTTTATGTTCCCATAAACTATTGGCGTGGCATTCAGGATATCCTAATACATTAATGAAATTGGTACGCATTGATGTGTAGCCGGTCTTTTGCAAGGTGTCATAATTACCCATTGTATGACCAGGAAATATAAAACTTTCCAGTTTTAGTTTAAAGGAATCGGCAGCTTCCTGGGATGCTCTCAATTCGCTTTCAAGAATTGCCGGAGTGCAGGTATCATCATCACAACTTATATGGGAAAAGGAGTGATTAGCAATTTCATGTGCTATTTCAGAGTTTAATATATGTTTTATAAGATCGGGAGCATACCATTCTGGCGCTTTTTCAACGGTCGAGCAAGGGTCAGCATCAAACCAGTCACCTGAACTGTATTTCCACCATTCATTTTCGAAATATAACAATCTCTCGATATCAATATGCGGTTTCTGTACCCCATGTTTACAACTGCTTAAAAATAAATGACCTACTGTACCCCAGGTTACAGGGATGTTGTATCGCGCAGAAAGTTCAACTAGTTTTGGGATATTATTCCTTTCTTTTCGCGCGAGTACAAGACTATTATTAATGGGATCAGGATTCAATTTATCATAACGCCATGCCCATGCTAATTCGAAATCAGAAGAAATTATAACAACTCCTTCATAAGGCGCAGGGATATACTTCCTGTAGTCCTTACGTGTAAGTTCAATTCGGGGATTTCTCCCCAACACAAAGCTAAGCCAGGCCTTAGCTGACTTATATAACTTCTGCATATAGGTTTTTTAGGTAGCTCAGGCGAGCCTGCGGGCTGAATCTAGAAAGGCAATATTTATAGGCATTTGCGCCTAATTTGTTACGTAAAATAGTATCATCCATCAATTCTTTAATTCGGTTGAAAAATTCATTAGGGGTTTCCACAAGGTAACCGGATACGCTGTCAATCACGACTTCATGATTGCCGCCTATATTGAACGCTACCGAAGGAAGACCTGCTAATCCGGCATCAATAAGTGAAAGAGATAATACTTCTTCACCTGAAGGGAAAGCGAAAATATCAAATTGACGGTAATAAGATAAGGTGTCTTGCTGAAAACCATGAAATGTAATTAAAGATTTCAACTGCTTATCATTTGTATTTTGAACCAGGTTACTTAAATCTGATCCATCACCAACAATATCAATTACAAAATTTCGGTACCCTTTGGATTGCAGAAATATAGCCAATTCAATCAGTATATCTATCCTTTTTAAAGGGATAACTCTTCCAATAAAACCAATATGGGTAATGCCGGTTTGAGCATCTGAATTTTTCATCAGGCTACTTTCCATAATTTGACCGGAATTATAAGCAAACTTACATTTCTGCCTGCTGAATCCATAGCCTTCGGAAGCATAATACTCTTTAAGCTCGTTCGCAGGGAATAATATCTTTTTTACAGATGGTAACTTAGCTGCATATTTATGAAGCATTTTGCCTTTAAATGAATTTTCATATGCATGGGAATGAAAATTCCAAATTACCGGTATTCCAGTAATTACTCCTGCTATAGCTGAAAGCACCATGGGTGCATATAAGTGCGCATGAATAACTGATATATTATTTTTACGTATAACGGAGGCAACTTTGACTGAAGTACGTAAATAGTTTGTACGGACAATATGAATAACGTTGATTGTTGGATTGAGTAGTTTTATAAGTGGTCCGTTATTGAAAGTCAATACGAATACTTTGTTCCCATTGCACAAGAGGTTGGCATCTTCAATAACCTGTTTTTCAGCACCACCAAAATTTAAACTGCTGATAATTAAAAGTATATTCATAATTCATTATTAAAAATAATTATTGGAAGAGAAATGAGTTTAGTGATTCAGCATGTTTCATAGTATCAAAGTACAGGCAAGCAGTTATTCTTCCCTCATTTCCAATATTCTCTAATGTTTCTTTTTTTAGATTCAAAATTTCCGTTATTTTTTTTAACATTGTTTGCTCATTATTGTTTTTTATAATAAAACCATTTATGCCATCTTTGATATATAAACTATTATCACTGACATCAGTTGTGAGAACAGGTTTACCTGACATCATATATTCGCCTAATTTGGTTGAAAAGCCATACTTTGTTTGCATATTTAGCGGTCTAGGTAAAACCAGTAAGTCCATTTTTGATAATTCATATTTAATTTGATCCTCCTTAATAAAACCATTAAAAATAATCTTATTTGAAAGCCCAAGTTTATCAACTGTTTTTGTCAGTTGAATAAATTGAGAATTACTTCCTCTTGAGCCCCAAAGATAAAAAATGAAATTCTCTTTTGAACCAAGTTTGCCTAATACTTTGATGAAAGACAAAATTCCATCTTTATTTTGATTAATATCTCCAGTATAACCAATAGAAAAAGTTCCTGTCGGATTGAAATTTTGTAAATTATTATATCGAGAACACAAAATTGGTATTTGAATTATTTGTGAATTAAAATTTTTGTAAATGTTTTCAATATTATTACTTATTGCAATTATTCCAGAAAAAAAAGGAGTTAGAATATCTTGAATAAATCCAATTATTACAAGAAATGTTTTAATTAATATTAGAATAAATAACTTTATCGAGTAAACTTTTTTTATCGGATAGTTTAAGGCGATACTGT